>JAYSUZ010000361.1:0-42147 GCA_043718845.1 Cytophagales bacterium | reverse complement strand
TAATGTAATATCAAAAGATACGATTAAAAGTATTTGCGGGTTTGAGTATATATTATCGTGTCCTGTTTGGTCTAAAACTTTAATTTAATTGGTATTAGAGCCGTCTGTTGAAGAATAGTAAACGATAGGATTTTTAATACTTTGGTCAAAAATATTCACAGTCACCAACATTTTATTTGTGATTTTATAACTCATTTCAAACTCAGCAGTAGAAATATTTTCAGGTTTTATAGAATCGTTGAAGTCTATATTTTCCATTAGAGGGGCTTTGAAGGCAGCGCTATAAAGGGCTTTAAAGTGTAGCTTATTTATCGTTTTTGTCAATGCAATTCTTGGGACGAAAGCATCGTTGAAAGCACTGTGTTTGTTGTACCTAGCACCTACGGTAAGGTTAGCTATTTTGGAAGTAAATGTGGCAGAGGCAAAGGCTGCAAAATTGGTGTAATGAAGACTTCTGCTGCCATTTACAAATAGAGAATTTGAATCTTCGGGGTATTGTACTTTTGAATTGTCTTCAAAATATTCGGCTCCAGCTTGTATATTTATTTTATCGTTGAAATCGTAGTTTACTACTAAACTTCCACAATAACGATTGTTTATCACATTGTATACTTCAGCTGCTTTATCAGGGCCACTATAATTCCAAGGCGCTTGATTTTGAACTAAGAATTTTGGCTGAAGGGTAATTTTTTTTCCTAATTTCAATTTATAATCTACCTGAATATTCTTACGGGTATTGAATATCGATTGAACAGGGTAGTCGGCTCTTTGAACATAATAACTGCTCTGAAATGCTCTTACCGTAAGTCCTTTGTAACCTATGTGAAAGGCGAGCGAATGGTTTTTAATAGCAGAGCTGTCTTTGTAGTTTATTGGGCCTGCAATACCGTCGTCTACAGTAGCGTTGCTGAATTTGCTCTGATTAATCGTTCCGCTAAGGTCTACTTCTATTCCTGATTTGGTTTTTGTACCGAGTGCCGCTTGTAAATTACTGCGGAGGGTAGAGCCGTTGGATAGGCCATAGGTTGCAGTAACGTTTCCTCCTTTCAAATCTTCTCCCGTTTTTGTAATGATATTAATTACAGCAAGCCCCGCCAAGCCGCCGTATACAGCAGAACCAGGGCCACGGATGATTTCTATTTTTTTAATGTTTGCCACTAAAATATAATCGGTTAGAAAAACAGTTCCGTAGGAGTTTTCATTAAGCGGTATTCCGTCTTGCATAATTAGTACCTTTCCTTCATTGGCCCAATTGCCACGAACAAACATTCCTACTTGATCGCCAACATCAGAGCCAAAATCAAAGCCGGGTACTAGGCGCATCACATCCACAAAATCTCGTGCTCCCGATGCGTTGATTTCCTCTTCTGTTATTATGGTCACAATGCCTGGCGTTTCACGCAATGTGCTGCCTTTTTGGGAGGCCACCGTTACGTTCATATTCAATAATTCTTCAAGGGATACTTCGTCAGCATTTTCCAAAAGAAGACTATCTTGTTGAGAATAAGAAGTTAAGGTGCCAACGGAAAGAATAAATAAGAGTAAAAATTGCTTCATGTAACGTTAAATTGGTTCGGATTTAGTAGTACGAGTATAACCCTAAATAGGTTTCAGAAATTGAGTATCTTTGGATAAAATAGTTGGTTTTTAAGAACTGTTGTTGGGTTGTAAATTTATTATATACTATGAATTGGAATACATTAGATTCGGAAGAGGCATTAAAGAAAATAAATGATCTTTCTGAGCATAAGAAAATTTTACTATTTAAACACAGTACACGATGCTCTATCAGTTCGATGGTATTGGATAGACTAGAGCGCAACTGGGTAGAATCGGAAACAGAGGCTATAGTGCCTTACTTTTTAGATTTAATTGCGTTTAGAGAATTGTCCAAGTTTGTAGCAGCGCAGTACGCTGTGGAGCATGAATCGCCTCAAGTATTGGTCATCAGCAAGGGTAAATGTATTTACCATGTTTCCCATACCGATATTTCGTATAAAGAATTGCGTATGCAATTTTAAATTGAATATCCATAAATGAGTCAGGCGCAGCATCGGTATTTTGTACTCAACAAACCAGCGGATATGGTGTCTCAGTTTGTGAGTCCCTACAACGTTCGGCTTTTGGGGGCTCTGGCATTCGATTTCCCTGTAGGTACTCATGCTGTTGGCAGGTTGGATAGCGACTCCGAGGGGCTGCTGCTTTTAACAACCAATAAAAAAATTACGCGGCTTTTATTTCAAGAAGGGAAAAGGCACTCCCGCACGTATTTGGTAATGGTGAAGAACGTAGTGAGCGAAGAAACTCTTCTGCAATTGCGCGCTGGTATTACGATAAGAATTAAAGGAGGAGGAAATTATTCATCCGCTCCCAGTGCTGTCGAAATCGTAGAAAATCCATTGTCCTTATATAAATTTGCCACCGACCATAGAGAAAAATTTCCTCATACGTGGCTTCTCATTACGCTTACAGAAGGGAAATACCATCAGGTAAGAAAAATGGTATTTAATGCTGGTCACCGCTGTTTTCGGCTAGTCCGACTCTCGATAGAACAATTGAAAGTAGACGATATTTCTGTTGGCGAAGTGAAGGAGATAGAGGAGACTGTTTTTTTTAATCTTCTTGAGCTTTAGTTGGTAAAATTAACGAATAGGGGTAATAAACATCCCGTTTGGGATTGTCCACTATTTAGTTGCGCATTGTTGAATAACATTCATGTTGTTTTGCCGATAGGCAACGAAAAGGTAAGAAAACACGAGCACCACTATCAGCTGGCGCAGACATCTTGTCTGTGACCCCGATGGCGCGTGGCTCCTGCCACGCGCCATCGGGGTCACAGACAAGTTTATTTTATTAAATTTTTCTTTATAAAATCACTAATAATTGATTTCGGTTTTATTATTTTAACCAAATTGCCATGTGAGAGGAGTTCTTGTACAAAATCAAATGTTATATTTAATTTAAGTTTAAAATGTGTCTCGTTTTCGTCTTCTTTAATGATCTCCTGAGAATGATGCAGTGGATAAGATTTGATGTATTGAGCCTGCAACGCTTTAAATGAAATAACTACGTCCTGGGGATCTTCCTTTTCTGGTCGGATGATTCCAAAACAATAGTTATAATAATCTTTGATGTCAAAAGGGATGGGCGTAAACTTCTTGTTTTTAAGTTCTAGGTCTAGAATTCTATCCAAACCAAAAGTTCTAATATGTTTTTCATCTTTTACATAGGCTACCAAATACCATCTACCCCTACTTTCTTTGATTGCTAATGGCTCAAGAATTTTCTTTAGCACCTTTACTTCCTCAAATTTTTTATGTTGAATTTCTATAATTTGTTTTTCTTTAATAGCCTTTAATAGCTTAAACATATATTGAACTCCCTGAGGTTTACGTATTTCAAAGCTAATATGGGCTGCCACTTTATTGTTTAACTGCAAAGCCTGATATAGTTCAAAAGCCTCTAGCATGCGCATATTTAAGGTAGCCGTTTCTGGACGATCTTCAATGAAATATTTTTTTGTTTTGAAATTGAATTGTATATCTATGTCATAAAGCGAACGTATATCATCCAAATCTCTTTTAAACGTTCGTTTGGACATCGTCAAATGATAGGCTCGGGAAGTCGATTCGGCTTCCAAATAATTATGGATGGTTTCAAAATCTGTTGGTGCATCATTTACCTTGCTAATGATAAGAGTGTACCTCAATAATGATTCTTGTTTTGACATTGTAGCTGTTTTAACTGAATTTGTTGATTATTTTGACAATTTAGAACTTAATTGTCAATAATTCAGCATACCTATCTCCTTTTTGTCTTAGTCTGAAAGTAACTTTGTTTCATGATTAATTTCGGTGAAAAAACAGTGTTGAATACTGAAGCAGTTAGAGTAATAGGACAAATTATTAGTTTTGAGAATAATGCGGAAGGCTATTTTAATTATAAAGGTTTTGTATGGTTTAGGCATCTGGAAGAATCGTATAACGAGGTATTTTATACCGATTTTATTGACACTGAAACCTATGATATTCTAGACCATGACCCAATCATAGTAATGGAAAAAAATATTTTTGCTGAGTTTGAAATTCAACCGAGTTTGAATTACGAAATTCGATTTGTGAAAATTGTCAAGTATTTTAAATTATAACTATATTCTTTTTACAATTCAGGATAATCAATCCAACCTTCTCTATCAATAAGTTTTTTGATTATAGCAATTTCATCTAAGGTCTTATTCGTTTTGAAATTACTATCCTCTAAATATTCTTCTTTCCCAACCATATTAAATAAAACTCGATTATCTGATTTATCTAATTTAGAAATACCCAATAGGGCACATAAACAAGAATCAACTTCATCAGATTTTTCATGTTTTACTTTAATTTTTTCTTCTGTTTCTTGATGTTCAATTTTCTTATAATACTCAAGAGCGTTCATTATTTTACAATCTTCCAATTTTTTGATTTCCTTCTCAATTTTTCCTAATAAATCTCCTTTTAGTTTTCCTTTTAGTAATCCTGGATACACTTCGATTATCTTAATGTTCTTTAATTCCTCAGCCCAGGCCAACACATGACTAATGGCAACAGTGGCATTCGTTCCTAATTTATCAAATGGTGCAGATAAAGGTTTCTTTTTGAATTTTTCAAATATTATCCTTTCGGTATATCTATAGGCGTATTGATTATATATTTCGCAATTATCCTTATCATTTTTTTCTAAATAAATAGCATCTAACTTTAATTCAGAAGGATTGCTAATAAGTTTAATATATGAATCAGGAAATCCTAGAGGCGCATCAATTGCAATAATTACGTCATAGCCTTCTGGATCTTTTAGTTTCTCAATATCCTTAAAAAATATTTTCAAAAATTTATCTAAAGAAGGTATTCTATCCTTAATTTTATAAGTAACAGGCTTGATTATCCATGATAATTCTTTACCGTCACACATTATTGCTGACACACAATTTTTATTATTGAGCCAACCGCCAACGTCCCATCCAATGGAAATTTTCTTTTTATCTGACATGTCTTTTTTTAAATTTAATAGTTTTACTATCTAAATCCAATTTTCCTGTATTTATTTTTTTTAATTTTCCTCTTGGTTATATATTTAGGTTAAAGTCATAACATGGCTAATGAAATTATGAAATCCTAAAGTGTTTGATAAAATTTGAGCCTTTTCCTTTTCCAATGCTTTGAACTCATACAGTAGGCTTCCCTTTCTCAATAATACATTGTCAACATTTGAAGTCTTACTCTTATTTTGAAGACTAAGACTTCCTTTGGCTGATGCTACATGTATCTTTAAAAAATATAAAATTAGGTATTGCTATGAAATATAATTACAGAAATGAATTGTTGTCTTTTATTGGCAATCAGATTAAGGATAATGAATCGTTGCAGAATAGTATAAACGATTTATTAGTAGAATTAAAAGGAAAGGGAAAAGAGTCTAAAATTCATGCTGAACCCAAACTGCCATCAAATAGAAAACTACTAAAAAATATTTTACTGCAATTGAAATTGGAGACGGTTAAAGATAGATACGAAAACAACTATTTTAGTACAATCTTTAGCGGCTTTGAAGACTTAGATAGGTTAATTGGCGAAGTTCAGGAAAATGATTTGATTTTAGTAGGAGCTCGAGCTGGAATGAGAAAAAGGGTATTTATTAATTCTATAATTCTTCATAACGCCATCCATTGTAAAAAATCAATTGGATTTTTTACAATGGAATTATCAACTATTAATTCATCAAAGCAATTTATTTCAACTCTTGTAGAGAAAAATGAATTCGGCGAATCAAAATTTAACCGTTTCGATTGGACACAATACGAGGATAAATTAAAAGCCCTTAATGACTCAAAAATTTATATCTACCATAAATCAACAATTTCATTTTATGAATTAAGGAAAAAGGCAAGAAAATTAAAACTAAACCAAAACGTAGACATGATTTTTATTGATAGCCTTCAACAATTAAGCCTCTATCCCATGCACACTCATTATGGAAACCCTTATAATACAGTTGAGTCCTCAATTATTCTGCGGAAGCTAAAAAAATTAGCTATTGAATTGAATATTCCAATTTTAATCGGCTCCCAATTGTCGAAAGCAGTGGATGACAGGGAAGACCGTACTCCAATGATATCTGATTTATCACTCCATAGTGATTTTACTAATTATGTTGATACGATACTTCTTTTGTATCGGCCAGAATATTATAGAATAGAATCCGATGTTTGGGGTAATTCGCTGAAAAATTTAGTGGAAGTAATTATTGGAAAACACTCTAAGGTTGGAATTAATTCTATTTATTTAAAATTTAATAGTGATAATTTTAAATTTAGCACTTATGAATATTGTCGTGATAATGAGGATTCAAATGAAACAAATGAAGTGCCATTTTAGCTTTCATTGCTGTTTTATATACAGTCTCCGATATAATTACCCAATATTTTTTAAGTTTTTAGAAAAATATGGGCGGATTCAAGTAATAAATAGTATAGCTAACTTAAATTATGGCAGAAACTTTTCATACTAAGACACATTTTGGCTGAGTATGACGCTATTTTTGTTAAACAATGGATAGACGCAATATATTAAAAGGACTCGTCGCTTTGGGAGCATTAGCACTGCTGCCAAAGGTATTTTTGCTTGGAGACAATAAAAAAAAGAGAACTCGTTTTGTTGGGATTGGCGATTCGGGAGCGGCAATTTTGAAACATATACAAAAGAAAGATATAGATGCCGATTTTATTTTTTTACACAAACAAATACAATCAAGTGAAATGAAAAGACTATTTAAAGAAGATGATAATTATGTTTTACTTACAGGACTAGGAGGTGAAACAGGAACACAATTGACAGAAAAATTATTGCTTCTGTTTCAAGAAATGAAAAAAGACTTCATCGTTATTTGTTCTATACCTTTTGTTTGGGAAGGCGAACTGAAAAGGAGTCGTGCCAATAGAGTTAAAATTAAATTTCAAAATTTACCCAATTTTAATTTTTTTGAGCTTTCGGAAATTCAAAACCATTATGGACATTTAAAAATTAGAGAGGTGCTTAATATAATAAATGAAGAGTGTTATGGGGTTTATATGAAAAAATTTAGAATAAGTGAAAAATAAAAAAATATACGTGTATGGTGAAAGTGAATTGCGATTTCAACTTTACCTTTAAAAAAATTTTAACGAACAACTTAGCTAACAGAATAACTCTATGCATGAATTTAAAGCAAGTCTAATAGGCGGACAAAATTTAGTATTTCGACCCTTTATTAAAATAGATGATTACGGTGTAACATTTAAAGTACCTGGATTGTTTTCTGGAGATGAAAAAACAATAGATTTTGATAGTATATCGTCTGTTTCAATTTCGGGAAACCCCTTAGTAAAGGATATTATTATAACTACAAAAGGCATAGGCAGAATCAAAGCAGAAGGATTTAGTTCAGGAGATGCAAAAGAAATTAAAGAAATTATTGAAGATTATAGACAGAAAAAAAGCAAAGGGAATAAGGAAGAATATAAGCAGAAAATACTTTCAAAAGAGGAATTTGAAAGTAAAAAGAGAGAGCAGGAATTAGCTTTTCTTCATTCAAGTAAAGAAATAGAGTTAGCAAAAATCAGAAGAGAAAATGATAAAATAGAAAAGGAAAGACTGGAAAAAGAAAGGGCTATTGTGATTCAATCCGATAAAGAAGCCATTTCAAATAAATATAAATCAATAGGATTTTTTATCATATGTTGGAAATATAAGATTACTCATACGTGGCAAAAAATAGCTGTGATAATTTTTATTTTTATTACACTATATTTTGCTTTTAAAGTTACGAGTGATTCTATTACATATTTTTGGGATAATAATCAATTCTATGAAGATGTGGTACAAGTAGAAAACAAGAAAAAATTTATAGACAGTTTAGTCAGTATTAGAGATTTTGAACAAGCACGAATCAACCTTAATGAAATAGAGTTTTCTGTTAAAACGGATAATATTTTTCTGAAAAATAAGGCATCTGAATTTAATAGAGTAAATAATTGGTTTAGCCTTAATAAACTAGCAGAAATCTATAAAATAGAGGAAAGCAAGCCAAATAAAAAATACTAATAAATAAAACACATATAAGTAAATGAAAAATCAATATTTCGGCGACATTATTGATCTCTTTAAATTTGATCTGCTTGCAACTTTGAGTAAGGAGTTAGCAATAGACGGAATAACTTTCGTTCCGATGCTTACGGAGAATGATAAAACAACCGAGGGGTCAAAAAGAAATTATGAGAAAGCAAAAGGCGGTACAAATAACACAGGGCTAATAAATTTCTTTAAAAAGTATGACGATATAAAGGAAAGGAATGTAGCCGATATTCAAAAATATTTTGACGCAATAAATATTCCATTCAATTATTTCTATGAAGGGGATTTCGATTATAGAAAACGAAACGAATATTTTGAAAGAATTTCAAACGTTACATATACTAACCAATTACTTTTTTTTGATCCGGACAATGGACTTGAAGTGAAGCAAAATAAACAAAAACATATTTTATACGAAGAAATCAAAAAGAGTTTAAATGCGGTGTGTTGTAATTCTATTGTTTCAGTAATACAATTTAAGCCAAGATTCAAAAGTTGGGATGACGTCATTTTAGATAAAAAAAATAATATAAAAAGTCTTGTTTCCCCTCATGTTACTTGCATCGCCAATAATAATATTGCCTTCTTTTTCATGACGAAATCTAAAAGTAGATTAGATAATATTCAGGATTTTCTTAGGGAATATAAAATGATTTACCCATTTTTAATGGTAGAATAATGTTATCGTCGTCGTTTGGTGTTCACTGTGGATCTATTATTAGATAAATAATCTGCTGGCGCGACCATCCTGTCCGAGTCTTTTATGAAGAAAACTCGAAAGGTTTCTTCATAAAAGACTCGGACTATTTTTAAAATTCCCCTATTATACGCTCTTTGATTGACACAAAAGTGGCGCTCGTATTTTCTTGCCTTTCCTTTGCCTATTGGCAGAACAACATGGCACACAGCACGGAGTAGAGCCACGAGAAACCCTTGTTGGACAAAAAAGTCCAACAAGGGCGAAAAATAATACTCAGTCCAAGCAAAAAGCTTGAACCAGCAGGGAGTTGGGCTTGTGGCAGTACCAAGTGCCACGAGTAGCTGCTTTTTTCAATTTTCTTGTTCTTTAATTGGCAAAATAACTTACCTTCACAGTATTATAACCACCGCTTTATGTTAAAACACTACATATTATCTTTTCTTTGCGCTCTTATCTTTCCCTTTTTTGTTTCTGCACAATACCCCACAGCTCCCAACGAGAAGGACAGCCAAGGCGTGCGTATAGGTCGGTGGACGATATTGTTTGACAAGGATTTTAAACCTACAGAATTAAAGGATAGCGCACAGTATTTTCGTGTGATTACCTATAACAAAGGGATTCCTTCTGGTAGGGTATACGACTATTATCTTAGTGGGGCATTGCAGGCAGAATCTAATCTACTATCGGATCAACCGGTAGATGTATACGATGGCACTGTATTAATCTATTATGAGAAGGGCAATCTAAAATATAAATTTCAGTTTAAGAAGGGCGAACTTGTAGGGCAGCATAAAGAATATTATCCTAACGGAGTATTGGCTTTTACGGGTCAATACATCAACGGCAAAGCAGAAGGATTGTGGGAATATTTTTATGAGTCGGGAGAAAAGAAGGCGACGTTTAATTATATAAATGGGAAAACGAACGGCCTCAAACTAATGTATTCTACCGAAGGTAAAATAATAGAGAAAGGGCCGCTCCTGGATGATAAAAGGATAGGGTATTGGGAAGATTGGTACGATAACGGTTCTAGAGAAGCGGAAGGAAATTTTGTAGACGATAAGAGAGAGGGTAAATGGAATTTCTATCACGAAAATAATGCGCTACAGTCTAGTGGGAACTATAGAAAGGGCAATAAAAATGGCGTGTGGAATTATTTTTATGACAACGGTCAGCAAAAGAGTTTTGGATTAAATAAAGATGACCTGCTTGAAGGGGCATGGACAAATTACCTTGCCAATGGAAAACTAAACGAGGTAACGACGTATCATAACGATACGCTGAATGGTTTGTCTACACGTTATTTCGAATCGGGTACTGTAAAAGATGTCGGTGAATACAAGAACGACAATAAGAATGGGCTTTGGAAATATTATCATGAGAACGGTCTACTGCGGATGACATTGCCTTATACAGATGGGAAAGGACAAGGATACCGAGAGTCGTATTCAGAGAGAGGCATAGTACTGGAAAAAATATTTTTTCAAAACGATTCATTAGCGGGCCCTTTTTATCAATATTATGAGGATGGAATAATTAGACATAAGGGATCGATGGTGGCGGATAAAAAAGACGGTTGGTGTACGCAGTACTATCCTGATGGGAAGTTGAAAGAAAAGGCGCAGATACATTTAGATTCGCTTGATGGTGCATTTGAAACCTATTATCAAAATGGAGTGCTATCTTCTAAAGGACAGTACCGCAATGGTCTAAAAGTAGGGTATTGGGAATATTTTCATGAGAACGAAAAAATAAAAACAAAAGGAAATTTTGTGAATGGAAAGAAGGAAGGTTTTTGGGAATGGTATTTCGACAACGGGCAATTGGATGGCAAGGGTGCGATGAAAAATGATGCCCAAGAGGGCTATTGGGAAGAGTTTTATCCCAATGGGAAGCGTAAGATGAAGGGACTCTATGCGAAGAAAGACAAACAGGGATTTTGGACGTTTTATCATGAAAATGGAAAGGTAGACTATGAAGGAAACTATAAAGACGGATGGAAAGAGGGAACATGGAAATATTATTTTTCAGACGGTATTCTTAATTGTAAAGGTGCTATGGATAAAGGTATGCAAGGGCCTTGGATCTATTACGATTCGCTCGGAAATAAAACTTCTGTTACTGAATTTTATAACGGCTATAAAAATGGCAAGAAAACGACCTTTAAAAACAATCATATCGATACGGTATATGTATATAGTTACGACAACCTTGTTTCGATAGCATCTATGATCGACTCTGCACAAGGTGAAATGGACAAACACCATTTCAAAGAAGCAGAGAAATTAATTGGGGAGATAAAAAAACAAGAACATGCTTATTATCCTATAAACTCCGTGAACTACCATTTGTATCTACGAAGTTATGCTGACCTCTATTCGGCAAAAGGAGAATACGAAACAGCCGAGCGGTATGCGTTACAATTTATGACTACACTAAAAAAGTATCAATTGGATACTACATTCTCCTATGAAGTAGCGCTAAATAATGAGGCAAATAATTATTTGAATCTTGGGAAATACGATCAGGCACTGAAATTATATAGACAAAGTCTTGCGGCTACAGTAAAGAGAAAAGGGTTAAACCATTACGGAAATTATGTAACAACGAGTAATATTGCACTTACGTATACCAAGAAAAATAAACTCGACTCTACACTTTTCACGATAGAAGAATATATTCGAGAGGTAAAGACAAATTATGGAGAAGTAGATTCTTCGTATTATCAAGCCATACGATTGTTATCACAATTTTATTATGATCAAGCAGCGTATGTAAGGGCAAACAATGTCAATTTCTACTTAGTTACGTTACTAGAGAATCAGAAAAACACCGCAAAGTCTATATATAGACAAACGCTCTCCAATATAGCAAATAATTATGAAGACTTACATGACTACGATAGCTTGGTTTACTTTGTTCGCAAGGCAGAAAAACTTTATCAATCTTCTAAGGATACTTTATCTTCTCATTATTTCCATAACTTAAAAAAACTCGCTAATTATTATTCCAAAACTGGGAAAACAGATTCGGCAATGACTGTGTTTTCTTTTATTGTAAATAAGATGAGCGCTAATCCATATATAGATCAAAATATCTATAGAAATTCTTTGTTTGCTATAGCGGCTTATTATTACGATAAAGATCAATACAAAGAGGCGTTGGAGCGGTACCTTTCTTTGAAATCGATGCTGGAAGAAGAGGGCGCGCAGCGGGATGTACTATACGGAAATGTTTTGGAAACACTCGCCTATATTTACACTTCTTACTATACGGATAAGAACCAAGAGGCGATAGCACTTTTTGAACGTTCGGTTAAAAACAAACAAGAGGCCTATGGTGCAGAAAGCAATACCTACTTCTATGCCGCTTCTAATCTTGCACGTTTCTATGCAATCGTGAATGAATATGAAAAAGCAGTACAAGAAGGAAAAGCACTATTGGTGCAAATAGAGAAAAAGGTGGGTAAAAATAATCTGCTCTATGCGTCCCATTCCGAAGCACTAGGCAACATCTATTACGACTACAGCGATTACGATCAAGCCTTGCTTTATTATCAAATAGGCAACGCGTTTTATGAGGCTAATAAACAAAACGAATTTATAGATTATATTAATTCATCTGTCGACATAGCGCGCTGTTACGAACAATTGTACAAAGAAGACGAGGCGGAGAAAATATATCTTTCTACGATGCAGCAGGTAGAAAAAAAACTGAGCAAAGAGAACATCAGTTATTTAAAATTGACTAAGTATTTAGTAAGCCTTTATGTTTCGAATAACCGCGAACGATCTGCTAAACTATACCTCAAAGAGGTACTTCCAATAGCAAAAAAGATAGTAGGAGAAAATGGAAGCTATTATTTCGGGTATTTAACCAGCTTGGCCAAAATAGAATTGTCAGTAGGAGAATTAACAACATGCGACTCTATCCTGTCGCTTCTAAAGGAAATAAGTCTTAAGTATTACGGTGCTTCTTCAGAAGATTATTTGACATATTTAAAAGAGAAAGCAGCACTAGAAAATGTTAGAGAAAATTATAAAGAGGCTGATATTTATTATTTACAGGCGTTAAAACTTAGTGCACAATTATATGGTAAAAATTCCGAATCGTATGCACGTGCACTGAAGAAAACAGCATTGTTTTATAGAAAACTCAAACGGTACAATGAATCAGAAGTATTGCTGCTAGAAGCAAAAAGTAATATCGAACGTATATACGGGAATAAGTTAATCGTCTATGCTTATTATGCAGAAGAACTTGCTAAGACCTGCGAACTCAAAAACGAATTTTCCAAATCAGAAAAATACTTTGAAGAAGCAATAGATATTTTTAAAAAAGAAAACACGGTTAACAGTTGGAATTATTTAAATACGGTAAATAGTAAAGCGAAAATGTATGTTTCGGCGGGGCTATACAACAAGGCTAAAGAAACGTTCGAGCACTATATGGGTGTGGTGAGGGGCTATGTGGGGAAGGATGGGAATTATGCCTTGGCGCTTTCTGAGATAGCCTCTATATACCGTCGGTCTTCTTCTTTCGGCAAAGCAATAGACTATCAAAAGGAATCTCAACGACTTTTAGACAGTCTTTATTCTATTGAAGACGGTAGATATATCAACGGACTTAATATTTTGGGATTGATATACTTGGATGCCAATCAACTTGATTCAGCCACTACCTATTTTGAGGAATATAGGAGGATTATGACGAAACTCTACCCTAGCGATTCTGTTGGCTACTCTATTTATTGCAACAACTACGCACTTGTTTGTGTAAAGAAAGGGAACTATGCGGAGGCAGAAAAACTGTTGAATACAACGCTTAAAATTGAAAAGGAGTCTATAACTAAAGACCAAACGAGGTATATAAATTTCTATGACAACTACGCTCAACTCTATACTTCATGGGGAAAAATGGATAAGGCAGAAAAATATTGGGGAGATGTATTGCCTGCGATTCTGACTTATACGAACAAAATGTTTGGGGAATTTTCGGAGCAAGAAAAAACACAATTTTGGTCGGAATATTCGAAGGATTTTGAAATATACAACAGCTACTGCCTGCTTCATCGCAAAACTAAACCGTCGGTCTTACAGGATATGTACGACAACCGGATAGCGACGAAAGCCATTGTATTGAATAGTATAAATAAACTTAGAAAACGTATTTACAACAATCGTGATACGTCACTCGTAACTAAATACGAAACCTGGCAACTTTTGAAAGACCAAACCGCTCGCTATTATGGCGTACCTTCCAAACAATTGAAAGATGCGGGAATAGCGCTAGATTCTATGGAGCGCTTGTTGGAGCGGTTGGAAAAAGAGTTGAATATTTCTGTGGAAGATAAAAAACAGGTTAAGACACCGGCTATTTCTTGGAGTACCATTCAGAAAAAATTGCTTCCAGGGGAAGCTGCCATTGAGATCGTCCGATTCAAAAATTACACCAACTATCTTACCGACAGTATCGTTTATGCAGCACTTATTCTTACCGCCACTACTAAAGATAATCCAGCATTAGTCATCTTACCTTATGGGAATAAGTTGGAGAGTCGCTATTTAACGTATTATAGAAATGCGATAAAGTTTAAAGATAAAGATTCCCTTTCCTATAAAGTTTTTTGGCAACCGTTGGAAGAAAAATTAGAGGGCATAAATACGGTGTATATATCGCTCGATGGCGTTTATAACCAACTCAACATAAATACCCTCATGCTCCCAGACGGTTCGTATTTGTTGGACAAGCGGAAAATAATAATTGTATCCAATACAAAAGATGTAGTGGCGTTGAAATCAAGTTCACAAGTTTCGAAGAGTAATGTCACGCAAGGGGTACATTTATTTGGGTATCCCGATTATGAATTAGGAATGGATAAACTTCCTGTGAAAACAGGAACCGAGAGAGAGGTAACACTTAGTTTAGATTTTGCTTCTAAAAATACCATTACTAAACTCCCTGGCACGAAAGTAGAAATGGATAAAATAGTAGTACTCTTGGCCGATAAGCAATGGCGCTTTAGGTCTTATCAAAACGAACAAGCTACAGAAGATTTGGTGAAAGAGTTGCAAAGCCCACTCGTCTTGCATATTGCTACACACGGGTTTTTCTTGGGAGAAGAGCAAGTTAAACTAGGAGGGGAGGGGTATATGAACGGTCAAAAATACAACCCACTTCTTATGTCAGGGCTTATGCTTTCTGGGGCTACAAAATCATTATTGGGTTACACGTCACATATTGGGGAAAATGGTATACTCACTGCACTAGAAGCCTCTACCTTAAATCTTGATAATACAGAACTTGTAATCTTAAGTGCCTGCGAAACAGGTAAAGGAGAAATAAAAGTGGGAGAAGGGGTATACGGTTTGCAAAGGGCTTTTCAAGTGGCAGGGTCTAAAGCTACAATCATGTCGCTGTGGAAAGTAGACGATAATGCTACGCAGCAGCTGATGGAAAGTTTTTACCGTTATTGGATGGCATCGGGGAATAAAACAGAAGCGTTCCGAAAAGCTCAATTGGAAGTACGTGCGCAGTATCCATCACCGTATTATTGGGGTGCATTTGTGATGATGGGACAATAAATACGCTATGAAGCAGCCTATAAGGAAATTTGATCAAAAAGCACTACCTTTGCATTCGTGTGAAGGGTAGTAAACACACTTACTAACTACGCTGACAAAAGGCACAATGCCTGAGTTGGTCAATCAAAGACAAAATGACATTTCAAGAATTAAATTTAATAGAGCCTATTTTAAAAGCGCTTAAGGCAGAAGGGTATGAAAATCCTACACCTATTCAAGCACAAGCTATTCCTATTGTATTAAAAAGAAAAGACTTACTTGGCTGTGCACAAACGGGTACAGGGAAGACAGCAGCGTTTGCCATTCCTATTTTGCAATTGCTAGAAGAAGATGCGCGTGCAGAGAAAGGGAAGATTACAATCAAAACACTGATATTAACGCCTACAAGAGAACTTGCTATTCAGATTGGTGATAGTTTCCGCTCGTATGGAAAATTTACTTCTCAGAAATGCACCGTTATCTTTGGTGGTGTTTCTCAGAAAGCACAAACCGACACCTTACGTGCCGGTGTTGATATCCTTATTGCTACACCAGGGCGATTGTTGGATTTGATGAATCAAGGGTTTGTTGACCTCCGTCACCTACGTATTTTTGTGCTTGACGAAGCCGATCGTATGCTGGACATGGGTTTTGTACACGATGTAAAAAAAGTGCTTACGAAGTTGCCTGCAAAAAGACAAACACTTTTCTTCTCCGCTACGATGCCACCTGTCATTGTTAAACTAGCAGATACAATTTTAGTAAACCCTACAAAAGTAGAAGTGACACCCGTTTCTTCTACAGCAGAAACGATTCAACAAGCGGTTTATTATGTAGACAAAGATCGCAAGAAAGCATTGTTGATGCACCTTTTGAAAGATGAAGCTATAAAAAGTGTATTGGTTTTTACGAGAACAAAACATGGCGCCGATAAGGTAGTAAAAGACCTTATTAAAGAGAATATAAAGGCAGAAGCCATTCATGGGAATAAATCTCAAAATAACCGTCAGAATGCATTGAATAATTTTAAAACAGGGAAGACCCGCGTACTCATCGCTACGGATATAGCCGCTAGAGGGATTGATGTGGATAGTCTTTCACATGTAATTAATTTTGAAATGCCCAACGTACCGGAAACGTATGTACACCGAATAGGTAGAACGGGAAGAGCGGGAGCGAATGGGATAGCTTTCTCCTTCTGCGATGCGGAAGAAAAGGAATACCTAGCCGATATTCAAAAGTTGATAGGCAAGAAAATTCCCGTAATTGAAGGGCATCCATTTCCATTTACTGGAGTGATACCTCCAACCTCTGCGAAACCCGAAAGAAGAAATAGTGGGCACAATAGTGCTCCTAAAAAACAACAAGGGTCAACGGTGAAGGAACAAAAAAGGCGCTACTTTGATAAGAATAGAGGGAGAGACTAATAAGTAATACGAGTAACTAATTAACAAGAGAAGTGTTATAGTGGTAGTCGGATAGTGAACGTAGTTCCTTTCCCTATGATACTTTTCACCGTAATCGAGCCCTTCAGCATATCCACTTGGGATTTTACAAGATATAACCCTAAGCCTTTACCTTCAATTGTATCGTTGAAACGTTGGTACATTTTGAAAACTTTTTCGGCATTCAATTCCGAAAGGTCCATGCCAATTCCATTGTCGGAAAAAGTTAGGATACATTCCTTACCTTCAATGGAAGCCTTTATTTTCAATATAGGAGCAACATTCTCTTTAGAATACTTTATAGCGTTGGAGATTAAGTTATAAAAAATATTCTGAATATAGGCTGGGACGGATTGTAGTGTGTCAACTTTAGTGAAGTCTGTTTCTATAGTAGCGCCAGAACGACTGATTTCTTTCTCTAGTAACCCTGTAGATAGTTTCATTTCCTCCAGTAGAGAAATCGTTTTCAATTCTTCGTCTCCATCCTTACGGATACTGATTATATAATTCATATCGAGAATTACTCTATCCAAACCTTCTACAGATCTTTTTAAGAATTGAAGAACATCCCTATTTGAAGGGTCTGCGGGATCTTCTGTATTGAAGACCTGAACCAAGCCAATCATGGTAGAGACTGGTCCGCGCAGATTGTGCGATACTACGTAAGAGAAATTTTCAAGGTCTTTATTTCTCAATTGTAAAGAGGACAGTGTAGTTTGTAATTCAACGGTTCGAAGGTCTACTTTCTTCTCCAGCGTGTCGTTTAGTTTTATGATATGTTCTTGTTGGCTCTGGAGTTCCTCATTTTGTGTAGCAATTTCTTCGTTTAGGATTTGTAATTCTCTCGTTCGGTCTATGACTCTACTTTCTAAGAGGCGTTTTTGTTCATTTATAATTTGAAGTTGAGCCTTTTCGGAATTTTCTTTTTCCTCTCGGTATTGATTTAGTTTGCTAATAACGGTAGCCATGATTAAGAAAAAATCGATTACACTTACACAAGGAGAAAGGTAAATAGAGTAATCGCCAGCTGGAATTATATTGTAGATCATCAATACAAGTGCAACTACGACTATATAATACAAAACCCAGCCGATCAAGAAGAACAGCGCATGTTTCTGACCTAGCCGATAAGCTCTATAACTGGTCAGTATATAGATAGGTATAATGACGCCTCCTAAAGGGCCTGCAACAGCAGCAGCAATCGCTGTATAGCCTACTAGATCAAGAAAGGCGAGTGCCACTATTAATAAGAATAATCCTTGAAGAATTCGGAAAGTGGTAGGGAATTGTTTTTTAATACTTAATATAGAAATGGACATTACTATTCCAGAAAGCATTAGTAAGCATAAAAAGGTTACTGCATAAGGTTTTATATAGTACGATATATTGAACGGGAGGAATACATCCAGATCAGAAAAAAAGCCAATAAAGAATAATGTTGAGAGGTTGAAAAGCCCAAGTGTCAGTACTAGACTACTCTTTTGGATTTTATATAAAACAACATTGAAAATTAGAACTACCAACATTAAGAAAAAAAATCCTGACATAATTAGAATTCTGGCATTTGCTTTTCTGAAAATTTTTCCGCCATCTCCTAAATGAATATGAATCGTAGTCGGCTTTACAGGGTTAATTATTTTTATCCAAAATATACCTTTCTGGGTATTTGGAGGCAGGTGAAACAAGGGGAAAATGGTAGCATAGCGCTTGTCCTCGAATTTTATCTTTTCGCCTTGAGCCAGATAGTTCAAGCCATCATAAAGCAAGATACTGTCTGAGGTAGAATTGTTGAAATAAAGATAAGTGTCGCTATACGTAGTGTCTAAGGAAATTTTCAACCAAATAGCATAAGGCGTTACTTGGTTGAAAGCACCAGAAGCGGAGGATTGAAATCGGCTAGATGGAAGTTTTACAATGGACTCAGCGGTGTAGGTGCCAGAGGAATCTATAAAATAAGTTATTTCAGCAGAGATATCTTTTAATTCTCCTTTGTTGAGTTTAATAAACGCAGCATTACCTGTCAAATAAAAACTGAGTGAAAATACCCAAAGTAGCGTTAGTCGAACAGTTAGCGTCATAGTTATTTTAATTATGGATAGGAGGTAAGAAAAAATAAAAATCATATCCTCCGCTAAATGATAGGGAGGATATGATCTTGTCTATAATGAAATATTTTTATTCTTTTAAAACCATATCGATACACATTACTGCCGCTAGGATAAGCTTTCGCATAGGGCTGTCTTTTGGTGCACTATCGTTTATGGTCAGTACATAATTGTCGGCAGAGGTGAACATTTCTTTTCCAAATCCTGCCCATTTTTTAGATACGGTAGCATATTCGGTAGTGTCGCTAGCAAATTTGAAATCCCAGCTGGTCCATTTGCCTTTTAGCGTACAAAGTACATTCTCGTTGGCGTCTAATACGTCGAATTTTCCTCCAATAGAGAAAAATTTCTGTTTAAATTTCCCAATCAAAAAATCATTTCCATCAAATACTTCTACGGTAGAAACAAAAATAGAGATACCTCTTTTTACTTTTACTACAGATTCTCCTGAAGGTGTTTTTACTTCAATATCAAAAGGAGTCATTCTTTTGTAATCTGTAAAACGAAATATTTTGGTAAACAACCCAAGATTTTCCTCACGACAAGTCATAAGCAACTCTTGCGTCTCAGGATTTAAAATATCATAACTATTGGAGGCCTTGAATATCCCCAAATGTTCTTTCACAAAAAAGACATTCTGATTTAGTACGGAACTCATTTTATAGTTGGTTTATAAGGTTAAATTGATTAGTAAATTTACTATAAATATTGGATAGTCTAGTACCTAATCTTATAAATAATTTAGACCCCTTTTCGTAACATTTCTGCATAAGCATTTGGCAAAATGCTTTCTTCTATGGCTTTTGCGGCCTTTTCAACATCATATTCCACACGTATGAATTCTATCACTATACTATCTTTATCGTATTTAGTGCTGTTGTCATGGATTGTTACAAGGGCATAGCACCCTCTAGGATCCCCATCTTTTGGCTTGCCTATCGACCCAAGATTAACAGCATGCCGATAGGCCTTTTTGCCTTCTTTCTCATACTCAAAAACGCGATGATAGGGCTTGTGCGTATGACCAAAAAACAAGACGTCTGCATTGGAGGTTTCAAGGATTCGTCGCATGCTATTTTCATCACGGTCTTCGAATAGGTATTCGTTTATTTTTCTGGGACTGCCATGTACCATTAGTAAAAACAACGCGTCGCTGTTGAGCTGGTATTCTACTTGAATATGTGCCGGTAGGGTGCGTAAATACTGCCGCTCCTCTGCTTGTAGCAACTGATTGGTATAGGCAATGGATTGTGCACCCATGGCTTTGTCCGCTTCTGTTTTATAAGCACAACCGCAGTCGTCAGAATTCCGCCCTACACCAAAATCATAGTTTCCCGCTATTGTTGGTATGCCGCGTTTTCTTATTTCGTTTACTACTTCGTTTGGCCAACTATTATAGCCTACCAAATCACCCATACAATAAATAGCATCAGGTTTTGTCTTTTCAAGGGACTTAAAAAAAGCCTCTAAAGCGGGAAGGTTGGAATGTATGTCACTAAACAATGCTATTTTCATAGTAAAATTTTGGGTTACGTTGTATACTGTTTTTTCTTAAGCCAAAAGGCTAGATTTACCAAAATGATCAGTGCAGGAACTTCGATTAAAGGGCCAATAACCCCCGCAAAGGCTTCTCCAGAGTTTATTCCAAATACCGCTATAGACACCGCTATAGCCAATTCAAAATTATTTCCAGTGGCAGAAAAGGATAAGGCCGCATTGGTCGAATAATCGGCGCCAAATTTTCTTGCCAAAAAGAATGTTAGCATAAACATAACAGCAAAATAAAGTACAAGAGGAAGGGCAATGCGAAACGCATCCACAGGAAGCTGAAGCACTGCGCCTCCTTTCAGACTGAACATGACGATGATGGTAAATAATAGTGCTATTAGAGTAAAAGGAGAAATAAAGGGCACATATTTTTCTGTATACCATTGCATTCCTTTTGTCTTGATTAATAAATATCTACTACTAATTCCTGCCAAAAATGGAATACCTAAATAGACGAATACGCTTTGGGCTATTTGCGTAATTGAAATCGAAATTTCAAAACTTTTCATGCCAAAATAGACGGGCATTTTTGTTAGATAGAAATAAGCATAAGAAGAATATAGGAGTAATTGTAAGATACTGTTTAGGCCAATGAGACCTGCTATATATTCGCTGTTGCCTTCTGCCAAATCATTCCAAACGATTACCATTGCAATACAAGGAGCTATCCCAATTAAAATCAATCCGGTCATATATGCTGGATACTCCTTCAAGAATAAATAGGATAGAAGAAACATAAAAAAAGGAGCAATGACCCAAGTAAGGAATAACGACAGCGCTACTAATTTTATATTTTTAAATACGTTGGGTATTTTTTCATAGTGCACTTTGGCAAGAGGGGGGTACATCATTACTATTAATCCTATTGCTAGTGGGATATTTGTTGTCCCACTAGACAATGAATTAATAAAATGTGATGAAGTAGGAATAAAATGACCTACGGCTATTCCTATGGCCATAGCCAAGAAAATCCATAGTGTCAAGTAATGATCCAAGAAACTTAACGTTCTGTGTGTGGCTGTGCTGTTTTTTTTCATGTGCTTTCTAGCAACAACCTCCACCAGGGGTGCAGCTTGTCTTTTGTGTAGAAATTTCAGTTAATTTCACCTCCTTTTTTTCTACAGGAATGCCGCAGTGGTCAGAAGCTAGACAGGCTGTTTTTTTGTTTTCCAAAACAAAATTTTTGCCGTTATACCCTAGCTCATATTTACCAATAGTAGCGGCTTGATATTCTACTTCTACCTCTAAATCTTCTATTCCTAATACTTTTTCAGAAAGCTCGATAATAGCAAGAAGTTTCTGTGGTTTTAAACGGTGCTCAAAATCATTGGCATCCCAAAGTTGAAAGTTGGCCACCTTCTCCTCTCTTATTTTTCCCCCGCAGTCAATGAAGTGCTTCGAGATAACGCCAACTTCTGTTACATGGAAATGTTCTGGGACGAGTGTTCCATCCGTCAATTCAAACGAAACCGTTTCCGCAGTGCGTAAAATATTTTTTATTTCAGATAGTTTCATTATTCGTTTGTTTAAGGATTAGCAACAGTTGTTATTTTTGGTTTCTAATTTGGAAGTAATCGTGGTAAAATAATGTTGTAGCGTTTGGATTGCATTTTCGTCGATACAATAGCAAATAGCAGTCCCTTCAATAGTGCCCTTTATGAGTCCGGCTGATTTGAGTGCCTTCAAATGCTGGGAAACCGTTGGTTGCGCCAACGGCAACTCCTTTACAATATCCCCACAAATACACGCATCGATTTTAAGCAAGTATTCAAGAATAGCAATTCTTGCGGGATGGCTCAGTGCTTTTGCTAGTGTCGCAATGTCATTTTGCTCTACGGTAAAGTGTTCGGTTTTGCTTGCTCCCATTGGTATATTATTATATTGTAATATTACGATAAATATACTTATAAAACAAGTATTAAGTTTAGGTATTTGTTAATTTTAATTGTAGTGAATAGTGAATCAATAACTTAGATAGGAGACAATGTACTAGACAGTCGACTTTGAATTTTGGTTCGGTTATTTCTGATTTATCATAATTAATTTATAATAAGATTGTTATATAAAGTGTGGTCGATAACTATTGATTTTTTTAAAAATTAGGTATATTTGTAATTCCCTTTGAAAAGAGGAACGTTTTTGAGCAGTTGAACCGAATCATTGGAAACTGCGTATAACAAATCGAGAGCGGATAAAGTAGAAAGAAAAGAAATGTCTTGGTATAAAAGAACAGAAAAAGGCATCGTTACTCCAACAGAAGATAAGTTGGAAGTTCCCGATGGTTTGTGGCATCAGTGCCCAAGTTGCAAAAAGATTATGCAAGTAGAAGAACACGCAGCAAGTTCTTATGTTTGCCCTGCATGCAACTATCATGATCGGATAAATTCGAAAGAATATTTTGAAGTCCTTTTTGATGAGAATGAGTTTGTAGAGTTAGACGAAAATTTAACCTCTGCCAATCCTCTTAGTTTTGTAGACTCTCAGCCTTACCTCACTCGAATTGCTGCGTCTCAAAAGAAAACAGGACTTAAAGATGCCGTCCGTTCGGCTACAGGGAAAATCAATGGGTTAGATGTTACAATCTCTTGTATGGATTTTCGTTTTATTGGAGGCTCTATGGGTTCTGTAGTAGGCGAAAAAATAGCTCGTGCGATAGACTATTCTAGAAAGAAAAAAATACCTTTTATTATGATCTCCAAATCGGGAGGTGCAAGAATGATGGAAGCTGGTTTTTCGCTTATGCAAATGGCAAAAACATCTGCAAGACTTGCTTTGCTTGACAAAGAAGGAATCCCTTACATATCGATTCTAACCGATCCAACTACGGGTGGTGTTACTGCTTCTTATGCCATGTTGGGTGATTTTAATATATCTGAGCCAGGGTCTTTAATCGGATTTGCTGGGCCACGTGTAATACGAGAAACAATAGGTAAAGACTTGCCAGAAGGATTTCAAAGTGCAGAATTTGTTCTAGAGCATGGTTTTCTAGATTTTATCGTGGATAGAAAAGAAATGAAAAAGAAACTCAGCGACCTTTTAGGGATGTTGAAATAATTTATTGTCCTTAACATTTAGTTCATGCGTCCGACGGTTCAAAACCGTCGGACGTTTTTGTGTATAGTAATTCTAAAAGAAAATAGTAGGCTTTTCTGAACTTTTTGAATTCTAAAACCGTATGTATACATAACATTTTACTTTTAAAGAATATGACAACGATAACGACAAAAATCAAAGGAGGAGAGTTCCTTCTAAAAGCGACGAATGCCGCTGATATCTTCATTCCAGAAGAATTCAATGAGGAGCAACTCATGATGCGCGATATGACCCGCGACTTCTTGGCGCACGATGTTATCCCATTTCTTGATAGGATTGACCAACAAGAAGAAGGGTTGATGCAAAAATTGCTCGATAAAGCGGGCGAACTGGGTCTATTGGCAACTGCCATCCCTGAGAAATACAACGGCTTTGGTAAAGATTTTAACACTTCGCTTCTTATTACCGAAGTGGTAGGGGCAGGGCATTCATTTGCTGTGGCACTTGCTGCGCATACAGGTATTGGTACGTTGCCTATTTTATATTTCGGAAACGATCAACAGAAAGAAAAATACTTACCCAAATTGGGTAGCGGCGAATTGAAAGCAAGTTATTGTCTTACAGAGCCAGGTTCTGGTTCGGATGCATTGGCTGCAAAAACAAAGGCCGTACTTTCTCCAGATGGGAAAAACTATATCCTGAATGGTCAGAAAATGTGGATTACCAATGCAGGTTTTGCAGATGTGTTTATTGTATTCGCACAAGTAGACGGCGATAAGTTTACAGGGTTTATTGTAGAAAAAGGGCCAGGATTAATGCTTGGAAACGAGGAGCACAAAATGGGGATCAAAGGATCTTCAACCAGGCAGGTGTTCCTGAGCGATTGTATTGTTCCGATAGAGAATGTACTTGGTCAGATTGGCAAAGGACATTTGATTGCGTTTAATATATTAAATATCGGACGTATCAAACTTGCTGCTGCAGCTTTAGGAGCCTCTAAGCGTACCTCTACGTTATCTATTCAATACGCTAAAGAAAGAAATCAATTCAAACAACCTATCGCCAATTTTGGTGCGATACAACATAAATTGGCCGAGCAGGCCATCTTAATTTTTGTTTGCGAATCGGCGATGTATAGGGCTGGTGCGAATATCCAACAAGCAGAAGAACTATTTGCAGCGGAAGGTAAAAACATGGAAGAAGCGTTGCTCGCTGCCGCACAAGATTTCGCTATCGAATGCGCCATATTAAAAGTAGCCGGTTCGGAAGTATTGGATTATGTAGCAGACGAAGGGGTTCAAATATTAGGAGGGTATGGCTTCTCTGCAGATTATCCGATGGATAGAGCGTACAGAGATTCCCGTATCAATAGAATATTTGAAGGGACAAATGAAATCAATAGAATGCTGACGATGGACATGTTTTTCAAACGTGCTATGAAAGGCGAACTCGACTTGATGGGCGCTGTAATGTCCGTGCAGAAAGAGCTCACAGGTATTCCAGAATTCGGTGAAGAGGATACTGCCTTATTTGCTTCTGAGAAAAAAGCAATTGCCAATATGAAAAAAGTAGTATTGATGGCTGGTGGCGCTGCTGCTCAAAAATACATGGACAAATTGGCGGGTGAACAAGAAATCCTTATGAATCTTGCCGATGTATGTATCTATGCTTACATGGCAGAATCGGTCGTATTGAGAGTAGAAAAACTTGTTTCGTTGAAAGGGGAAGAAGCTTGTAAAATACAAATTGATATGGCAAGGGTATACCTAAACGATGCACTAGACAAATCAAATATAGCAGGAAAAAATGCAGTAAATGCAATGGCTGAAGGGGATATGCAACGTATGATGTTGATGGGCGTGAAACGGTTTACAAAAGCTACACCGTTTAATACGAAAGATGCCCGCAGAAGAATCGCTGCGGCACTTATTGAAGCAAATCAATACGCTTTTTAGGGGGGTTGTGACGTTGGAAAATTAATAAAAAAGTCCCGCCAATTTAGTTGGCGGGACTTTTTTTATTGACTTATTTTAATGCTGCTAAGGCAGCTTCATAGTTTGGCTCTTGTGCTATCTCTGGAACTTGTTCGCTGTAGACCACTTTTCCATCTTCTCCAATTACTACTACGGCTCTTGAAAGAAGTCCCATCATTGGGCCATCTATCATTTTTACACCATAGGCTTTCTCAAAAGAATCGTCTCTCATAATAGAAGTAGGGATTACATTGGTAAGGCCTTCGGCTTCACAAAATCTTTTGTGTGCGAAAGGCAAATCTTTAGACACACATATTACGACCGTATTCGCTATCGTAGAGGCGTCTTTGTTGAATCTACGGGCAGAAGAAGCGCAGATACCAGTGTCAATACTTGGAAAGATATTTAGCAACACTTTTTTCCCAGCAAATTCTTTAAGAGACAAATTGCTCAAATCTGTTTTAACCGCAGCGAAATCTGGTGCTGCTGTTCCTATAGCAGGAAGACTTCCTGCGGTGTGTACTTCACTTCCTTTAAATGTAATTGTAGACATGCTTATTTTATTGATTTGAGTTTAGATTAAAGCGTTCTGGGCGGCCTTCTATCATGATAAAAGCGCCCCAGTAGAGAGGGGTTTTATAGAGTTGTTTGATCTCTATTTTGGCATCGATAAAGGCTTGTCTTTTATCGCCTGTTTTTAACCATTTTTGGTAAAAGGACAACATTAATTTTTGCGTTACTTCGTCGTTTACTTTAAACAAACTGATGACAATTGCTTTTGCTCCTGCAATTAAAAAAGCACGTTGAAGTCCGTAAACACCTTCTCCTACTTGTACTTCTCCTCTCCCTGTTTCACAAGCCGATAGAATTACAATGTCTGTATTGTCTAAAGGCAAATCCATAGCCTCATAGGCGGTGAGGATACCCTCTTTTTGGTTTACATATTTATTGTCCGGATTGTCCACAATATCTCCCGATCCAAAAAGCATTAAGCCAGAGTTTAAGAGTGGATGTGTAGCAATGTCATCTTCGTTCACGCCTTTTACAAGCGATTCTTTAAAATATCCATGTGTGGCAATGTGCAATACTTTAGGACTGCGCAGGCTTTTTATGGTGTCTTCTGTAATACTATTCTTAACAAACATATAAGAAGTACGCTTTGTGGAGGAGACCAGCGTATTTAATTCCATAATCTCTTTTTCGGCGCCTGGCAAGTCAGGGATATTTTTCTTGACAATGGTGTTGTCCGTATAAAACAAAGGACTTCCACAAAATACGTAGCTTTCGGTACTTACTTTTTTAGAGTCTTTCGTTTTTTTCTTAAGCGCCGTTACCTCTTCCATATTTAAAAGGTCTTTGGTATTGGTGAGCAAAACCAATTTGTTTTGGTCTATTACATACACCTCTGTACCTTTCATAGGAAGCATCTCAAGGTTTATCTGATTGTAAACACCATCACAGGAAAGGTATACTTGAGCCAAATCGGGAATTTTATTTTTTATAGGCTGCCAGTATACGTCATAGGAATATTCGTCGGGCGTATTTAGTGTAGAGGTATTTCTATAATACTTTAGGTACCGCGTTTCCATTTTTTTTCCGTTCGGCAACACCACAATATCCGGATTTTCACTTGTGCCTTTTTCAAGGATAAGCGCTGCATAGAGTACCGAATCTGTAAATTCTTTATTAAAATGTCGGAAACGAATAATCTCTATCGCGTACTCATTGGGAAGCAATTTGGCGCGCACGTCTTGCCACGTAACTTGTTTCTCGATTTTCTCTTTGTTAAACAATTCCGAGCGTTGCGACATCTGTTTTTCTAATTGCTCGGTATGGGATTGTAACTCTCCTATATTAATTTCTTGTTCTGCCAGTTGGTCTTTACTCAAAGACAAGACACTTATCATATATTCTTTCTCCGCTATCCATTCGTTGTAAAGTGCTATTAATATAGTATCGTTGCTGTTCTGAATTTTGTCAAGCAATTTTATGCTAGAGCTTAGCAGGAGTGCTTTTGTGGCGAGAATGTTATTGTATACTTTTCCCGTATATTTTAAATTAGTCCCTTTTGCAGGCTGTTGAAGTGCTACAAAAGCATAAAATTCAAATTCATCTTTCATCTCTTTCCAGTAGTTGCTCTTCTGTCTGAAACTAAGAGAGGGAAAATTTTCTCGAGTATAGTCAAGGTATTTAGGTATAATTTCATTCATCGCATCCAGTGTTTTCTCTGGTTGTTTTTTCATGTAATATACCCTAGCAAGTTTCCCCACCGATTTAAGATAGCCAGGATGTGAGTCGCTGAAGATAGAGGAATAATTGTTCTTAGCCTTCGTGTATTTTTTTTCTGCTTCGTCGTATTTGTTTTTTGCATAGGCTACATTACCTCGCAATAGATTAATATAAGCCAAATGCCTATTTTCATTGCCAAGTTTTGACGTCCAAAATTTCTCAGCTTCTTCAAGTAATTTATCCGCTTGGTCATAAGATTTGGAGTCAATAAGGAAAGCGGCATACTCTTCGCTTATTTCGGCATACAATGGAGTGCTGTTTCCAATAGCCGACTTTACGATGCTTAGCGCTTCGGTATATAGTTTTCCAATATCGGAGGACTTGTAGGTAGTCTGTTTGTTGTATAAGGAAGCAAGGCTCAAAAGCGTTTCTGCGCGCATAAGATGTTTTTTTCCTAATTTTTTACTTTGAATATCATCCGCTTTGGTGTATGCTTCGTCTGCTTTCTTGAAGTCATTTATCAGCGCATAATAATCTCCTAAGAGCAAATAATAGTCACTCATGGGCACCGTATTCGAGCCGTATATGGAATCTATCAATTGTTTCACTTTCGCTAAGTAAAGGTCTGCCTTCGTTAGATTTCCTGTAGTAAGGTTGAATCGGGTATAGCCAAAATAAATTGGAATTAATTTTGGTGAATTATCGCCTAGCGAAGTACTGATTGTAACCAGTGCTTTTTGTAAAACTTTTTCTGCTTTAAAATAATTTTCCGTTTGGATGTATAAATCGGACAGCTGTTCTGCGGATTCGGCTTGTACAATTATGTCTTGTTCGTAATTGCTCGTTTTGTTTAATTTGTAAGCGTCGTTGGAAAGCGCTTTACTTTTGTCGTATTCTCCAAACAATTTATTGAGACGTGCAATGGACAAGAGTGTCTTTTGTCTCATCACAATATCGCCTGTTTTTAGTTCACTCAAGAGTGTTACTTTTTTAAGACTATCTAACCCTTCTTGGTATTTTCCCGATAGGATGGAATATTCACTATAGTTGGCCAATGCAAGTAAATATTCTACAGCTTTAGGGCCATAGACGGTTCTGTTTATTGAGGCTACTTGTTTTGATTTGCTTGTTGCCGAGTCAAAACGATCGGTCTTCAGAAAGAGCTCTGCGTAGGCGGTTAGATAATAGCTATTTTCTTTGCTGTTGGGCTGTAGTTGTTGTTTCAAAAAACCATCGTAACTTTTTTGGAAGAGTGTTTCCGCGTATTTAAATCTACTACCGTATCGAACTTCTTCGATGGCGATAGTTAAGAGCGTCTTATGGTAGGCAGGTGTATTTTTGCCAAAATAGAGTCCTTTGATTTCGGCGATTTCTACTTCTGTTTTATTTAATCCTTTTACATTATTCGCTTTTCGTGCAATCAAGGATTGAAGTTCTTTGAGATCAAGGTAATACGCATTGTAGGGCGGCATTCCCGCATTGCCTTTTTTATTTTGTGCTTCTATGAATGCATTAAGTCTTGAAGTAGCGGCGTCTAATTGCCCTTCTAAGTATAATTTTTGGGCTAAGGTGTAATCGTAGGTGATGTGGTACCGTTCGGATTTTCCAAGATTTTGAAAGGCATACATTTGAAGTCTTCGCAGATAATTTTGAGAACGGATCTCATCGCCGGCTTTTATATAGGCTACAATCATTTCTGAAAGCGTATGTAGTTTGTGTATTTCGTTTTCTTTGCTATCAAAGGTCGAATACGACTCTTGGAATAGCGCGGCAGCTTTCGCATATTTATTTTTAGCAATTGCTTCCGTTGCTTCTATGGCCAAAAGGTCTCGGTAATAAAGGGAGTTCGTAGACAAATTTTGTTGAATCCATTTTTTGTTGTTGCTTAGTACCATGTCCGCTTCGGAGAGCAGTTCTTTTTTAGTAAGAATAGCCGCTCTTAGATTTTCGATGTCTGCGTACTTTTCTTTTCGTACTTTGTAATCATATTTTTCATTCAGATACACTTGGTCTTTCACTTCCACCGATGAAGCGGAAGCCATTTTTAGCCGATAGCTAGCGCTTTGTGCGATTAGAGAAAGTGCTTCGTCATAAAATTCTTGCTTGTAAAGAATTTTACTTTTCAACAACAGGATGTCATTTTTTAAATAATCTAACGGATAAGCTTTGGCGATGGAATCTGCGGCTGTGCAAAATTTTTCGGATGCAGTATAATTTCCTGCATCAAAATAATACTGTGCTATAAGAAGTGCCCCTACTATTTTTTCTTTTTCACTTGCGGTATTTTTAATACTGCTGTAGAGCGCCTCTGCTCTAGAAATAAGGTTGTTTGTCGTATTAAAGTTCAGTAAGGCATAATTTGCTCTAGCCTCCAGAAGCAAGAGTTGCGTGTATTCAGAAGGCTGGACGCTATTTTTTTTCTTCCATTTTTTCGAATAATGAATAGACAAATCAATTAATTCGTCGTACTCGCCTATTTCATATTTATAGTTTAAAAGAGCAGTTACTTTTTCTCTTTTTTTATCGGATGCCTTAGAGGCGGTAGAATCCTGAGCACAGATAGACGTTAAGGGCAATAAAATTCCCCAAAACAGGAGTAGTAGGTTGTTGAATCGAACCATTGGATTATTTTTTTCTAAAAAGGTTGTCTACTTTAATTATCAAATTTAGTTCATGGGAGCCCATACCGATATTGTCTCCTATATAAACATCGTACGCGTATCCAAATTTAATTCTAGAACTGATATTCGTTCCTACGTTGATCGCCGCAAATTTATTTGTAGAATAGGTAAGTCCTGCCCAAAAGTAATCTTTGATTTCGAAGGTGGTGTTTAGTTTTGCTAAAAGTTTGCTGTCTGGATAATAGAACAAGGCGATATTTGGGCGAAAGTTATATAGATCCCCTAATTTTATTTTTGCGCCCGCAAGGATATTTATGTTTCTTTTTTTCTTGAGAAATCCTGATGCGGTATCTCCTGTTATGTCTACCTTTTGTGTTGAAATAAAATCCGAGGACGAAATGCCGATATAGGCATTTTTCGCATTCAATTGAAATCCTAACCCGATTTTGGGTACTACTTTTTTATACCCACTGTTGTCTATTACCTGATCGCCGTCGTCCCAGATACTGAATCCGTCGGTATTGAACGTTAGCGAAGTAAAACCTGCTCTAAGTCCCATTGCTAATTTCAATTTCTTATTCAAGGTTATATTATAGGCATAGTTCAGGTTCAGGTCTGTATTTTTATAGCCACTGTAGGAAGTGGTACCTATGTTTATACCGACAGCCATTTTATTCGATTTAAATCGGTAATCGCTCCAGAGCAATCCTGACGTTGGGCTGCCTTCCCCAACACTGGTCCATTGCAAGCGGGCAAGCGTACTTATATTAAATTGTGCTTCATGCATTCCTGCCGAAGCGGGATTGTATACGAGCTGGTTGTTCATGAAGTTTGAAAGTGGTATAATCTGTTGCCCCATTGCTATATTTGCGTGCATTAGAGAAAGCAAAAGAAATCCCTGTAGATATTTTTTCATAAAGAGTGTAGGGTGTGTTTAATAGCGTAATTCTAAGAAGCCTTTTACGGTGTCGTCTTTCTTTTTAGTTGCCGATTTTTGTGTGAAAACATAATAATACGTACCCGGCTTTAAAGGTGTTCCATCTTGGGTCTTCCCTTGCCAAGTATTGTCGTAGCTGTCTATTTCGTATACCAAATCGCCTATTCGGTTAAATACTTTTAGATTATTGTCCGTATTTTTTTCTATTCCTTGTACAATAAAAAAATCATTTTTACCATCATCGTTTGGAGTGATAAAGTTGGGTGTTTTTAAACCGTCGTATTTATTTAAAAGAGTAAGGTAGTCTTCTGTTTCCGATGCCTCTTCGTTGATGGCGCAAAAATCGCTGTACGTAAATGGGCCACTTAGTCTTAGGCGAACACGTATTCTTTTTGGCCCAGTCTCTACGCCTGTAGGGATTAAGATATTGTTTAGGGTTATACTTCCTGTTTTAGAATAACCTGAAGCAACAAACTCGCGGGCATCGGATATTTTACCATCGTTGTTGTAGTCTATCCAGATTCCTACGTACGCTATGCTGTCTGTAGGAATAGAATACTCAAGTGTAGCTTGGTAATTATCGCCTATGTATAAGGTGTCGGTATACGAAGAAGAGGTGTAGTCGTAATAGCCTATTTCGCTGCAGCCCGTATTGAAGGAGGTGAGTTTGGTGTTTTTTATGGAAAAGGCATTTATGTAGTTTGTTTGGCAGTCCGTTTGAGTGGTACTGCAAACCGGTGCTGCAAGAAACTGTGCCAACGAGAGGTCGGGATTTACGGTTATCTTTTTTGATAAAACTTTTACCACAGTTCCGCTTTTTTTGATTTGACAGGTTAGTATGGTTGAGTTGGTATCTTCAGAGAAATACAAGGTAACGCTATCTCCTGTGGTAGATTGCCTGGTGAATACTTCTGTGTTGTTTACACTCCACGTGTAGGTATAGCCTGCTAAAGCGTCGTAGGGGTGCACGAAGTAGTCGTTTTGGGAAGATCTGTTTACGATGTCTTTTCCAAGGATATTAAAGGCTTGCGTTTTATAGGCCACTTTAGCTACGAGTAGTTGGTTGGTCGACGTTTTTCCTGCAAAATAACCATACCCATCTTTTGTAGAGAGTGCGGAGCTGGACAACTCGGCATTTGGGAGTACCACAACTCCGCCTACCCCAAAAGTAGCATCGAGGACTCCGTTGGGCATGCAACGTAAAATAATACCAGATTTTGGTCCTGAAGAGGTTATGGTGCCACTTACAAGAATCTTGCCATCGGGTTGGATAGCGAGACTGAATGCTTCCGTATAATAGGTAGCCGGATCCGGATAAGCATAGATAAGCTTATTGAACGCGGTGTTAACAGTACCATTAGCATTAAAAAGCGCTAGTCCAATGCTGGTACTGCCCAGTATTCCTGCTACTAGTATTTGACCTGTTGGGAGCAATGCCATAGCATTTATTGTGCCGACGAAAGAAGCAGTACCTATAGGAATTTGCGCTATACCTGTAAGTGGACTAGTGGTACCAAATGTATTGTCCAATGTCCCATTCGGCCTTAATTTTACTACCGTGAATGCCTGAAAAGTTGATATATTAGAATAGCCTCCCAACAACATAGAACCATCGTCCATATTGATTACCGCTTTTGTACCTTTTACTGGAGGTGTTGTAGTTGATAAATTTATGAATCCAGAACTGTTAAAAGAGGCGTCTAAAGGGCAACTGGTAGCATTGTTTGAGAATCTAAATCCTAAACCATTATCGGGCATGTAGGAATCGTAGCCGGCAAGCGCTATGGTATTTGTAGTTTTATTGTATGATAATGCTTTTATCAGATCGCCGGTGGTGCTATTGGGTGTGCTAAAGGCGTCTGCGATGAACGCGCTTCCATTTGTACTAAGTTTACCCAACACCGCTTTTTGTGTATAGCCGGTATATCCACCAAAAATTAGTGTTCCATCCGGCTGAAGCGCCATTCCCTCAATAGAGTTAGGTTGCGTTGCTGTAAATGCAAATGTATTGGCTGTACCACTATTAAAAGTCCCGTCTACTGTTCCATTTGCATTAAAGCGGTTAAGGTAAAAATTGGGTAAGGCTCCTGTAGCACCAGCGTCAACTGTTCCTCCTACTACTATTTTTCCGTCAGGTTGCACAAGTATAGTTTTGAGCGTATTTTTATAATTATCGAAGGGGATGTCTATTTTTAACAATCCATTTGCAGCCCCACCAAAATTATTATCCAAACTGCCGTCCTGAGCGTTGGTCAAAAGGGAAAACAGCATCAAAAGACCGAATATCGGTTTTACTAAAAGGTTCTTCATAGGATTCTATTTAAGTTAAAACTACTAACATTAATTTTCAATCTAGGGCATTTTTAAAAGACTAGAGGCAACAACTATCGTGCTACTTCGTATTAGGCAATTTCCTATTGACGTTACGTCGAAATTTAGGACATTAAGCCTTATGCCTCTGAAAGGTAGTTGTTTAAGTTTTTTTCTCCTAATATTATTTCGAAAGGTATCAAATATGCTCTTTTGGTTCGATTTTCGATGCTTTGAGGGCAGGGACGTAGGACGCGGTTAGTGTTAAGGCAAGTATTATAAGAGCGGTGTATAGAAAGTCCAGCCCTTCCATTTTTACGGGGTACGATTTTACCATGGAGGTTTCCATTCCCAGTGGCACGAATCCTGTTGTTTGTTGAAGATAACAAATCAAAAAGCCGGCAACGATTCCTATGGTAGCACCAGAAAAAGCGATGATCATTCCTTCTACCAAAAAAATATTTTTAATAAGCGACACGGAAGCGCCCATTGATTTTAAAACAGCAATATCTTTTCTTTTTCGTATGGCGAGCATGGTGAGACAGAAATATATGCCTACAGAAGATACGGCTAGTAGCAGCGCAAGGATGATGAAAACGGCTAATTTCTCTACTCTTATTGCTCGAATGATACCGGCGTGCTGCTCGTCGCTGTTGAGGACTATAAATTTATTTCCCAGTGCGTGTGTAAGATTTTCTTGTACCTCTGATAGGGAGAACCCTTCTTTTAGTTTTAGTTCTAAGGAAGTTCGTTTGTCTCCATAGTCTAACAGTTCTTGTGCAAATTCTAAGGGTACAAAAACATAGAAGTCGTCGTATTGTTTTTCAATGGCAAAGATACCTCCTGCCTGAATATGCCCAGAGTTGAATGCGTCTGGCGCGTCTGGTTTTTTAATTTTTCGTCTGTTGGGGTAATAAAAATTCAGCGGTGCAAATGGATCGTTGAGGGATACAGAAAGTTTATATTGCAACCCTGCGCCAAGAATAGCGAAATAATCGTCCCCTTTTTTAAAGGCCAACGTTCCGTCCACCATTATAGAATCCATCCTGCCTTGTGCAATAAAACTGTCGGATACGCCTTTTATTTTTACAACATCCTTTTCGTTTTTATAAGAAATGATGGCATTGTCTTCAATTATTTCGGTAATAATGCCAATGCCGTCTACGGTTTTAATTTTTCCATAAAGCCCTTCTTTGATGGAAAACGATTTTCCTTTGGCGGCTATTATTTTCAATTCGGGGTCAAAATTGTTGTACAGATTCCGGATCACGTCTTCCATGCCATTCAGCACCGACAATACCACAATCATAGAGAACGTGATAAGGGTGACGACTAACATAGAGAGGAGTGCTATAACATTGATGAAATTTGTCTTTCTCCCAATTAGAAAGTACCTCCGAGCGATAAAGGAAACGATGTTCAACTTTTGTAGTGCTTGATTAGAATTTAAACAAAGATAGGCGGATTTTTATAAAAAAAATTTTTGTTACATAAAACAAGTATTACCTAAGGCAATACTTGTTTATGTAACAAAGAATATGAAAACAAATTATACTTACTTGATGCCTCTTACGAGGGCTGGGTCGAATAAGTTGTGTGTATGGGCATTATTCTCTTTTGTGGTGTTAAATTTATTTTAATGTTCTCATTTACAATAAATTGTGAACAAAAATATTTTTAAAATCTTATTTGGCAAGTCGTGGTTGCTTCTTTACTTCGATATAAAAATCATTTTTGAGGCGCTCCATGTTTATTGTTTTATTTTTACCGTCGAGCGTTAGGGTTTTGTAGTTTTTAGAAGGTTCGATTCTAATTTTGGTGTTGTCCTTAAGTATTATAGCGCAAGGCATAGCGAAATCCTGTTCACTTGCGGCCCATCGATAGTGGAGTTGAAATTGTTTTCGGCTTTTCTTGGATAGGTGGTATTCGAATACAGGGATATCGGTAGCGGTTAAATATTGTTTGAAGAAGGCGGTATAATCAAACTTAACGGTTGTGTTTATGTACTGGATGAGCTCAGCGCTGCTCAGTTGTTTTCCAGCATATTTTTCCTGAATTATAAGAAGAAGCGAAAACCATAGGGAGTCGTTGTCGATGGAATGGCGGAGCGAATGCAGCATCCATGCCCCCTTATAATACATGTCGGCATCGTTCCAATAATGGTAGTTGACGGCATAAGGGCCAATGATTGGCTCTTTGTTTTTTATCAAAGGCTTCTGTTTAGCGATATAGTTATGGGCAATTTTTTTAGTATAAATAGATTCTATTAATAGTGTTTCCCCATACGTGGTAAAGGCTTCGTGTATCCAAAGATCGGAATGATCGGCACAGCTAACATTGTTTCCCCACCATTCGTGGCCGCTTTCATGTACAAGGATATAGTCCAGCCCTAGCAGGTTATTTTTATAATGATTGCCATAGGCGATAGCGCTCTGGTGCTCCATGCCCCAATAAGGCGCTTCTATGAGGGCATACCCGTCCTTTTGAAAAGGGTAGTTTCCGAAAAGGGTTTCATAGGTTTCAAGTATCAATTTTACTTGTTTGAAATGGGCTCTTGCGCGCTCTAGATTGTAGGATAGTACATAATAATCGAGGGCTAAAGAGGAACGGTCTTTTCTATAGAGCGTATCGGAAAGGTGCGCGTAGTTGCCAATATTCAGGGTGACGTTGTACGTGTTGATAGGGTAGTGTACAAACCATTCGTATAGTTTTGTTTCTCTAGAGGTAGTAGTGGTTTTTAGGAGTGTTCCATTGGAAGCACAGAATAAATTTTGGGGTACTTCTATGTTTATTGAGACACTGTCGGGCTCGTCGGAGGGGTGGTCTTTGCAAGGCCACCATTTACTTGCGCCGATGCCTTCACAGGCTACTGCTACCCAAGGGTTTCCGAGGCTATCGGTAGTCCATACAAAGCCGCCATTCCAAGGTGGATCAAGAGCTACAGCAGGAGCTCCTTCATAGAAAACGGTAATAAACGATAGGCTGTCTTTTTTTTGTATTTCATCAAATAGAACAAACACGGTATTGCTTTCTCTTCTGAACGTAAGGGGACGGTCGTTTATAGATGTAATTTTAGTAATAGACAACTCTTTTGCAAGGTCAAGCTGGAGTTCAGAAAAATTTTTCTTTACTTCAAAATAAATTTGATTGGTACCTGAAATATACTTTTTGTCAATTTCAACGCGCAACGAGAGTTTATAATAGAACACATCAAAACAGTTTCGTTTTTCGCTAAGAATACCTCTTAGCGAATCTTCCGTATTTGGCACATATTGGGAATAAGAAAGAAACGTGTGAAAAGAAAAAAGTAAAAAGGAAACTATTTTTTTCATGGAGAAAATTATTTTCTCACCAATGCCAATAGGTCTTTTTGTACTCCCCAGTCTTTGGCAAGTTTCAACATACTCATTGCTTCTATTTCACTAATGTACCCTTTAGAGTTGGTATCTTCCCATACGAGGCGGATATAGTCTAGTTTAAGGTCTTTTTCGTAGCTTGCTATAGTAGTTTTAAAAAACTCTCTTGCTCTTTCGAAAGACGTAATATTGTCTATTTCTGAAAAGGAATATGCCCATTTAAGTTCTTCCAAAGCCTCCAATTTGGTAGCGGTAGCGACAAGGATTTTTTTTTCTACCTCGTCAAGTCCGTGGTAATTAAAAATTACTAGTTTTAAAAGAAGTAAGGCTTTCTTTTGTTCTGTATTCATTAAAATGTGTTGCGCTGTTTCCACAAATATAATATTTATTGTGATAAAATTAATTTAAATTAGAAAAAGGTCTTCAGTAATTTTATCAGCAATTAGAAGTCCTTTTTTTGTTAATTTTAAAGTGTTTTCTTCCTTTATTAAGAATCCTTCATGCTGATACTTGTTTATGGTTTCTGTAAAATTAGCAAAAAAAGTGCCAAACTTATTTTCAAGAACGCTACAATCGATCCCCCATTTTGTCCGTAATCGAGTCATTATATACTCGTTATACTTTGTTTTTAGGTCTAAAAGTTCTCTCGTTAGAGGTAAATTGTTTATTTTCAAGGCGTCGATATACCCCTGGTTGCTTGCACTATTAAACTGCCTACTCTCGCCATCATAGGAATGTGCGCTTGGGCCAATACCAAGGTAATGGTCGTCTTTCCAATAACTGCTGTTGTGCTTGGAAATATACCCTGGTTTGCTAAAATTAGAGACTTCATACTGCTCGAAATTGTTTAGCGCCATAGATTCAAGGAGGATTTCAAATTGTTGGGCGTTGTATTCTTCATTTTCCGGCGCTAATGTTCCTTTTGCTTTTTTCCTACCGAATACGGTAGCCGGCTCAATGGTGAGGCAATACGAGGAAATATGCGTAACGTTTAGCGCTATTGCCTGGTCCAAATCATTCTTCCAGAGGATATGATTAGGAGAGGGTATTCCATAAATGAGGTCAATACTAATATTTTCAAATCCTGCATCTTGTGCTCGTTTTACGGCATCTATGGCTTGTTTGGAATGATGTGCACGGTTCATGTAGCGCAACTGCGTATCGTCAAAACTTTGGATGCCTATGCTTAGTCTATTTATGCCACAGCTTTTGAGGAGTGCTATTTTTTCCTTTGTCAAATCGTCAGGGTTGGCTTCAAGTGTTATTTCGGATAGTTGCTCTAGTGTATAATGTTCGTGTATGGTTTTGAAAAGCCGTTCAAAGTCTTCTCTGCCGAGCAACGAAGGGGTGCCCCCACCAAAATAAAGCGTTGAAATAGTTCTTTCCGTTAAGTACTCTTTTCGCAGTTCAAGTTCACGGCAGAGCATTTCTACCATTGTAGTTTTATGTTGCTGATTTGTAGAAAAGTGAAAATCGCAATAATAGCAGGCTTGTGCGCAAAAGGGGATGTGAATATATATGCCAGACATTGGTACTTTATAGCTTATTTAACATGCAAAAATGCTAATTTTGAATGAATATCGTTATACGTAACATGAGAATTGTTTTCTTCTTCCTTCTTTTGTGTTTGTGTGCAGCCAGGGCTGAGGCATATCGATTGACTATTATTCAAATCGACAAGGATATTTCTGTAATGAAGCTGCCCGAATATAAAAAAAATATTAAGGATTCTTTAGAGGTGGGTATCGTAGTGAGAGGGCTGATTGGCACCTTGCATAAAGCATCTTATATTGCTGCGCAGCTTGATACGCTTATTTTTAGCAACGATAGTGTTTTTGCCTATCTCTATATTGGAGAAAAATTTAATTGGGTAACACTCCGAAAGGGCAATGTAGACGGCTATTTGTTGGATAGGACAGGCTTTAAGGAGCGCCTTTACCGCGGAAAACCATTTAACTATGAAGCATACAATAAACTTGAATTCTCTTTTATAAAGATCTCTGAAAACAATGGATTTCCTTTTGCTAGTATTCGATTGGACTCCCTTTCACTTGTTGAACAAGGACTTAGTGCTGCTTTAAAGTATCAAAAGGGGCCTTTTTTTACATTTGATTCTATTGCCATTCAAGGAAAAACAAAGACAAAGAAGCGGTATTTAATGCGTCATATCAGAATTTATAATGGACAGCCGTATGCGCAAGTAAAGATAGACGAATCGGAGAGGCTTCTTAAGGAGTTGCCTTTTATTACGCAAACAAGGCCGCCAGAAGTCCTATTTGCCAAAAATAAGGCAACACTTACGCTGTTTTTGGCCGATAAAAAAATCAATCAAATTGACGGTATCGTTGGTTTTTTGCCTGGAGAAGGGAGCGATAAGAAATTATTGGTAACAGGAGAGTTAAACCTTCATCTTCGTAATTTATTTGGAACAGGAAAAGGACTTAGTGTAGAATGGAAAAAAATAAAACAAGCCTCTCAAACGCTTGATATGTATTATATGCACCCCAAAATTTTCGGGTCAAGTGTAGATGTGAAGATGGATTTTAATTTATTTAAGCAAGACAGTACCTTCCTTACCGTGATACGTAAACTTACGCTTAAGCAGCGGGCTGGGGCTTACGCAAAGGTAAGTGTTTTTGGAGGGCTCAAAACATCTCGGCCTTTAGAGGGCGTATACGACACTTCTTCTATTAAATTTGCTAACTATAACTACTATACTTATGGATTGGGATATGATCGAAATAACTTGGACGATATTTTCTATCCACATCGAGGCTGGCTGTTTTCTGCACAGGGATATCTTGGCAATAAAAACATTGTACCAGACCCAAGTTTTAGTCCTTCCTATTACGAAGGGGTAAAACTAAATTCAGTGCAGTTTAATCTAGAAGGAGTCGTGGAAAAGTATACGCAATTGGGTAAAAATAGTGTAGTACTTACCAAGATTTCTGGAGGAAAAATTTTCAATGAGTTAAATACTTTATTTTATAACGACCTGTATCGTATAGGCGGTTTAAAGACGCTTAGAGGGTTCAACCAAAATAATTTTTATGCCTCTGCGTACGCCCTTACTACCTTAGAATATCGTTTTTTTACCGACGAGTCGTCTTATCTTTTGCTTTTTTATGATCAAGGGTATATTCTAAACGAATTGAGTAGTACTCTAAGGCAAGATTTTCCAGTGGGTTTTGGAGCTGGGGTAAGTTTTACGACTCCTGCAGGGGTATTTAATTTTGTATATTCACTAGGAAATTCTAGTGATCAAAAAGTGAGCCTGAGCCTTTCAAAAATTCACTTTGGTATTACCAGTCGATTTTAAGGGGTTTCTTCAATTTTAATTCTATCGTAACAATTCAGACTACGATTGCTTTTGTCTTTTTTATAATTCATAATCAGACGTACGGTATATGCTCCATAAGTTTTGTAGAGGTGCTTTACAGCGAAACCGCAACCATAACTTCCGTCTCCGAAATCCCAATAATAGCTTACGTTCTCACACTTCCTACAGAGTGAAGAAGTGGTTGTAAATGTTGCTGTTTTATCTTTGGAGGAATATTCCATCAATAAAAAGTCTTTCTCGGACACTACAATTTCCTTTGTGAATTTAGTAGTGTCCATGATTTTTTTTGTTGGGTTATAGGTGAGTAACCGAGTTTTGTATAGCCCAGGTTTTGCATAGCAATAGGTAAATTTTAGTCCCTTGTTTTTTTTCCCATCACCCATCATCCAGGTATATATGGCTCCTTTGGGCAGGCGGTCTTGAAGGGGCAGCATATCAAAATCTACACAATACTTTGGACTACTATTTCGAGTGGTAATCTCTGGGTAATCTTTGAAAATATAGACCGCATCACAGTTTACAATTTTATTTTCAAATTGAAAAAGTTGGTTTGCAAATATGCCATTCGGTCTGGTAGAAGCGAATGCGCCGAATCCTGTTTGTTCGTGGTACAATAAACCGTAGTCGTCGAAAGCGGAGTTGAATGGTTTAGGTAAATTCTCGGATTCTAGCGCATCTATGTTGGTTAGGTCAAAAGAATAAATATCGTAGCCGCCCAGTCCTTCTCTGCCATTAGAACTAAAATATAAGATTCCATTTGGAGAAATGAATGGTGCTATTTCATTATAGAAAGTATTGACACGAGACCCTAGATTCATAGGTCGTGTCCAGCCACTGCTTGAAAGGTGACTGATGAATAAATCATATCCGCCTTCGCCTTTTAATTTGTTTGAGCTGAAAACAATAGTGTTTTTATCGGAGGATATCCATGCTTGTTTTACTACTTCTTTATTTTCATAGAAAGGATATTCTTTGAAATGACTAAGACTTTTTAGACTGTCTGGCCATTCCTTACTTGGATCGAGCAGTGTTTTACTTTTGGAAGTAGCTTTATAAACGGAATAGTATGCGGGGTTATATAAATGGGTGAAGTAGTCTGGAGTGATTGAAAAACCTATCTTTTCGGCGTTTGAGAGGCTGAAGTTTTGGGTTTTCTTTCCTTTTAAACCAATGCCTGATAGTGTGATAGGATAGATGGTGCCAGGTAGTGCGGCAGCTTCTTTTCGTTTTCCAGCGTATTCGTTGAATCTATCTATTATTTCTTTTTCTTCTTGGGTGCCAATAATAAAGCCAGGAATAAATAGCCGTTCTTTTTTTTGAGGCAATGGTATTGTTTTAAGGAGCACTTTAGATTCGTCTACTTTTGTCCGTACAAGCTCACAAGCCGCTACTATCAAGTTGAGCTCGGGGTGTAGCGCATCAAATTTCAGATTGTATTTCACAAATTTCAGACACTTGTCTGCACGGTATTGCTGTAGTAAAGTCAGTGCATAGCCCCAATACGAGGTTTTGGTATAGTCTACCATAACGTGTAGCGAGTCTGCCATTTTGTAATTGCCAGAAAGCCTGTAGGCCTCTGCCAAGTTATAAAGCAAGGAATTGTAGGCGGTGTTTTCTTTCGTCGTTTCTCTTAAGTCTTTCGAATACATTCGTATAGCCTTGTCGAAATTTCCTTTATTGAAAGCTTCTTTTGCTTTGTGATTGGGTTGTGCATAGCAGGTAGGAAGGCAAAGGAGTAGGAAAAAAAGGATAGCCCATTGTGCCAAATAGTTTCTGCTCAACGGAAGGGATTGTATAGAGGAAACTAAGATTGGCAAAGAAAAGCGCATATATTGGT
>JAYSUZ010000037.1:0-2136 GCA_043718845.1 Cytophagales bacterium | reverse complement strand
ACCGATGCAAACGGATTGATAGCCACAAAAATGGACACGGTGAAAGCTCCTGCGCCAATCGAGATTTTAGTTGGCGCAACCCCTTCTCCTTGTTTTGGCGATTGTAAAGGTACACTTCAAGCTACGCTTAAAGGAGGGACACAACCTTATGCGCTTCTCTGGAGCGATCCTGCTGCCCAATCATCGGCAACGGCAAGCGCACTTTGTGCTGGAAATTATTATTTAGCCGTTACGGATGCCCAAGGGTGTTTAAAAACAGATACCGTAACCTTGTTAAATTCAGCGCCTGTAGCAGTAGATTTAGGCACTACCGCTACGGTATGCGCCGGTCAGGTACTGGTGCTGGATGCTCAAAATCCTGGCAGTACCTATAGTTGGACAAGCACTAATCCTGATTACAGCAACACTACGCAAACTATAGAAGTGACAGGCGATGATACTTACTATGTAGACGTGGTGACGCCTTATGGCTGCTTAGGACAAGATACGTTTGTATTGAAAAGTTCTAAAGAATTGTTGGATGCTTTATTTTATGTATCTACAAAAAACTATGCAGGCGATACCGTTGTATTTGTAAACGTATCGTATCCGTTTCCGGAGTCCGTAACATGGGAATTTGCAGACAGTGTTACCTTATTGAAATCTGAACCTCCTTATGAGTATGTTCTATTTCCTTCTGCGGGTTACTATACCGTAAAAATGACCGCCTATCTTAGGGCATGCACGGATACCATTTCTAAAACAATAAAAATATTTGAGCCTGGCGATAAAGACGGTTACAACAATGGTAGAAAAGGAAACGCAATCATTCAATCCTTAACGGTATACCCAAACCCCAACGATGGTTCGTTTCAGGTAGTACTTAATTTAACTACTGCCTTCGAAACAGAAATTATCATTCATGATTTTACAGGAACAGTAGTTCAACGAAGTAATCAAGATAAAAATACACATTTTGAAATTCCTTTTGTACTTAACCAACTGCCCAAAGGCGTATATTTTGTGCGTGCTATGGCAGGAGGAGAGTCTTTGTCTGTAATCGTTACGATACAATAAAGGGAAACCTGTTGCTACTACATAAAGATTGTGGACTTACTTGTTAACCGTTCGCTTTTCGTTAAAATTTTCAATTCTTTTATAGACTATGAAGTTATTTAAACCATTATTTCTTACCCTTCTTTTTGTCTGCCTTATTTTAAAAATGAATGCACAGACAATAACGAATTCGGCTGCGGTAAAAACCTATGATAGCTTGTCGGGTCAGGTTAGAGTATTTGCTGGTGATGTGAACGCTGAGATTACAAAGATCAGAGCGGCATATAAAAAAGTGATTGATGAAGATCGTTTTACGGAATTGCTCAACATGGAAGCGGTGCAAGACCTTCCGGTGTCAATTTCTAAAGTTATAGGGGGCAATAGTTATGATATTATTATTGATGAAATAAAAGTAGGGCCAAACGTTTCGTATTTATCCGCTGCTTTTGTTTTTATAATTCCCAAATCGGGCGATACGATTATGATGCGTGCGCAGGATATAGGGTTTCATGCTGGAGGGCTTACAGGAGATGTAAAACTGTCTTTATTGAAAACACTTCCTATTAGATTTTCGGATCAAATTACGTTGAAGTTAGTGGCAGACCCTGCTACGTTTGTCCTTTTCGATTGTCAGGGATTTAAGAGTATGAGTATAAAAGGAGAAGTAGATTTTTCTAAAGACCTTTTGGTAAAAGATAGAGAAGACGGCTCTCAAGGGAACGAGGGTGTTACTGCTTTTTTTCAGACATCGATTCCAGAATGGGGTGATTTTGTAGCACAGCTTACCATTGAGCCCTTTCAAGTTACAAGTTTGAAAGGCGTAGGATTTCAAGTTACAGAAGCTACGCTAGATTTAAGTGAGTTGCAAACCCCAAGTAATGTGGTATTCCCTGAGGGTTATTCTAACGCTGGAATGTTGGACGGAGACCGCAATATGTGGCAGGGGTTTTATATGAAACAATTTAGTGTTCGTTTGCCAATACAATTTAAAGAAACAGGCTATAGTGCAAGAACACAATTTAACGGTTATAATATCCTTATCGACAGCAGAGGAGTATGTGGAAGTTTTGAAGGTAAAAATCTTATTAGCTTAGACAAAGG
>JAYSUZ010000360.1:0-2730 GCA_043718845.1 Cytophagales bacterium | reverse complement strand
TACAATTGTAGCGTGGCTTTTTTATTTATCCATGTCTCGTTACTTCATAATTACTTCACCGCTTTTCGTTCTATTTCCCGTAGATTTTCTAATTTTTTATTTTTCAAAAATCCTGTAATATCTTCAAAATGCTCGAGAATTCGTTTGTTGCCAAACTCAAATACTTTTGTTGCCAATCCATCAAGAAAATCTCGGTCGTGCGAAACCAAAATTATTGTACCGTCAAAACTTCTCAATGCCTCTTTTAAAATATCTTTTGTTTTTATATCCAGGTGATTCGTTGGCTCATCGAGAATTAGTAGATTCACGGGTTGCAGTAAAAGTTTAACCATTGCTAAACGTGTTTTTTCACCTCCGGAAAGCACTCGTACTTTCTTTTCTATCGTATCTCCACCAAACATAAATGCGCCAAGAATATCTTTTATTTTCCCCCGAATATCTCCTGCGGCAATGTTATCAATGGTTTGAAAAACAGTAATGTCTTCGTCGAGCAAAGAAGCCTGGTTTTGTGCAAAATAACCAATCATAGAATTGTGCCCGAGTTGCAATTTTCCTTCGTACTCAATCTCACCCATGATCGCCTTTATAAGTGTAGATTTCCCTTCTCCATTTTTCCCTACAAAAGCTACTTTTTCACCACGCTCAATAGTAAGACTCGCTTCTTTAAATACTACGTGATCGCCGTATTTTTTTGTAAGCGCTTCTACGATTAGGGGATAATTTCCAGAGCGAGGAGCCGGAGGAAATTTAAGATTTAGAGAAGAAGTATCCACTTCGTCTACCGTAAGCGGTGCTATCTTTTCAAGCATTTTTACTCTAGATTGTACTTGGAGTGTTTTGGAATACGTGCCTTTGAAACGGTCTATAAATACTTGAATATCGGCAATCTCTTTTTGCTGATCGTCAAATGCTTTCTGTTGTTGCTCCCTTCGCTCTTTACGCAGTTGTAAATAGTGTGTATAATTTACTTTATAATCGTATATTTTTCCCATCGTTACCTCAATGGTACGATTGGTAATATTGTCTACAAATGTTTTATCGTGCGAAATTACAATCACCGCTTTGGCGTTATTTACCAAAAAATCTTCCAGCCATTGTATCGATTCAATGTCCATGTGATTGGTAGGCTCATCGAGTAAAATAAGATCCGGTTTCTGCAACAAAATTTTGGCCAACTCGATACGCATTCGCCATCCCCCACTGAATTCGCTTGTAGGCCTAGTGAAATCCTCTCTTAAAAAACCCAATCCCAAAAGCGCTTTTTCGACTTCTGCATCAAAATTTATTTCTTCAATGGAATAATATTTTTCACTTAGCTCTGATACTTGTTCTATAATTTTATAATATTCTTCAGACTCATAATCGGTACGTGTTTCCAATGCCAATGTCAGGGCATCCATTTGCGTTTTCATACCCAAAATTTTCGAAAACGCCTTAGACGTTTCTTCCATTACAGAGCAATCGTCTTCGGTAAGCAAATGCTGAGGAAGGTACGCGATAACAGCGTCCTTGGGCGCCGACACTTTACCTCTTGTAGCTTTTTCTACACCCGCTATAATCTTAAGCATAGTAGACTTTCCTGCACCGTTTTTACCCATAAGAGCTATTCGGTCGTTTTCATTTATATTAAACGAAATATTACTAAAAAGTGCCGAGCCGTTAAATTCAACGGTAAGCGCGTCAACTGAAATCATGATTTTATTATTTTTAGGGCACAAAGATACCATTTTTCATCTTTAAAAAAACTATATTTGCTTGATTACAAATGATGAAGAACTGCTATTTAGTACTATTATTGTTTCTTTCGACTACCGTTACCGCTCAGAAAGTATTAGAACTTTCGGATAAGTCAAAAGATTATACCCCCGTTGGAGAAAGTTATCAACTGCTAGAAGACTCTATCAATGTGTACGCTACAGAATCAATTGTATCCGATTCTATAAGTAAATTATTCTCAAATGGGAGTACGCTGGGTTATACAAACAAAAATCTAACCTCCACTTATTGGGGTAGGTTCTCCCTCCAATCTACTGTTTCAAACCAATGCTGGTTGCTAGAAATAATTGACCCTCATATTCAGAATATTGATTTATACGAATTAAAAAATGGAAAACTGTTGCCATTTGCTGCTACGGCAGGCTTTGCACACCCTTTTTCTACCAAATTCTTTTACCATAAAAACCACGTCTACACCCTCAACTTATACGATGGTGTCCCTCATATATTTTATGTTCGATTCAAATCTAGGCTACAAAATTCATTAATACTAAAAATACGCTCCCCCGAATTTCTTCTTTCCTATTCGCTAACGGAATACGGTCTACTTGGACTCTACTACGGCATACTTTTAATAATGGCCATATACAACTTATTTATATATTTTTCGGTGCGCGAAAGTGCCTACATCTACTATGTACTGTACGTTATTGCCTGTGGACTAACCTCGCTAAATGAGGATGGATTTGGATTCCAATTCTTGTGGCCCGAACACCCTGGTATCAACCTGTATTCGATACGGTTAATGCCTATAGTTTTAATGATCGCTTTCGTCTTGTATTCCACAAAATTTTTAAACCTCAAAAACAAACGCCCTGTATTCAACACTATAGCCTATCTGCTCGTGGGCGTTAATATTTTATTCTTCACTATCAATGGATTGTTTTTCGACTTTACAACAAGTTTCCATGCCCTCTATTTATTACCCTTTGCTTTTATTTTTCTAACAGCCTT
>JAYSUZ010000359.1:0-2745 GCA_043718845.1 Cytophagales bacterium | reverse complement strand
ACATTTCTAACTACAATGACGGACAAAAAGGAGGCAAAATACGTTGTAGAGCAAGGATAGAAGAGAAAGATAAAAAAACCTTATTAATAAAAGAAATACCTTTCAGTACCACTACCTCTTCCTTGATGGAATCGATAGTGAAAGCGAGTGAAACAGGTAAAATAAAAATAAAAAAAGTAATAGACAATACGGCGAGAGACCTTGAAATTGAAATTCAATTACAACCCGGTACGGATCCTGATATTACGATAGATGCGTTGTATGCATTTACGGATTGTGAAGTATCGATTTCGCCCAACGCTTGTATTATTGTAAAGGAAAGACCACTATTTATTGGTGTTTCAGAGATTCTTAAAATCTGTACCGACCAGACCAAAGAGCTTTTAAAAAGAGAGCTTGAAATAAAAAGAGTCGATTTGATGGAGAAGATATTCTTCAGTTCGTTGCTGAAAATATTTATCAGCAAAGGGATGTACAAGATTAAAGAATATGAAGAAGCAGGCTCTAATGAAAAAACATTTGAAATACTACACCTTCTTTTTAAACCTTATTTAAAACAGTTTTATCGCCCTATCGAAAACGATGACTTCTCCCGTTTGGTTGCTAAGCCTCTTAGTAGCATTACGCGTGTAGATATAAAGAAGGAAGATGAGAAGATGAAAGAGCAGGCGGAAGAAATTAAGCAGGTAGATTATCATCTTAGTAATTTGACAGAATATACGGTTACTTACTACACTAATCTGCTAAAAAATTACGGTAAAGGACGTGAACGTAAAACTGAAATCAGAACCTTTGATATTATTTCGGCTACTACAGTTATTGCGAATAACCAAAAACTTTATGTAAATAAAGCGGAAGGTTTTTTTGGTTATGGAATGAAAAAAGACGAGTACGTTTGCGACTGTTCAGAGATTGACGACGTCCTCGTGATTACCAAAGAAGGGAAGTGTCTGATTAAAAAAATCGGCGATAAAGTATTTACAGGCAAAGATATTATCCATATCGGTATCTTTAAAAAGAACGATGAGCGGATGGTCTACAATATGGTCTATGCCGACGGTCCTGCTGGAGCTTCTATGGTGAAAAGATTTCAAGTAATGGGTGTTACGCGCGATAAAGTATACGACCTTACCAAAGGAAATAAAGGTAGTAGGGTGCTTTTCATGTCGGTCAATCCAAATGGAGAAGCGGAGGTTATTACCATTACGCTTTCTTCTACAAGTGCTGCCAAAATAAAAGTATTTGATTTTAATTTTGCGAGTCTGGAAATTAAAGGACGAAGTTCTCAAGGGAATATCCTTACTAAATATCCTATCAAAAAAATAACTATAAAAACAGCTGGAGTGTCTACGCTTGGGGGCTTGAAAATAAGTTACGATGAAGCTACAGGCAGATTAAATACAGAACGAAAAGGTAAATACTTAGGTAATTTTAAAAATGAAGAGTTGATCTTGGCCTTTTATAACAACGGTACCTATGAGCTGACAAATTTTGAAATGACCAATCGGTACGATGCGCCAAACATCGTTTTGATAGAAAAATTCACTCCTTCGAAAATAATTTCTGCGGTCTATTTTGAGGGCGAATCAAAATTGTATTTTGCAAAACGATTTAAAATAGACCCCGCTACACAAGGCAAAAAGGTTGGATTTATTTCCGAATCAGAGGGGTCTCGATTGGAGCTTGCAAGTACACAAGACGCGCCTGAGATTGATGTGGTGTATGCCAAATCTAAAAATGTAACCAAAACACAAGAAGTGATAAGTTTGGATGATTTTATAGAAGTACGTGGTTGGAAAGCTATTGGCAATAAGTTGTCGCTTAATAAAATCAATTCGATAAAATTAATCGGAGGGAAGGACGACGACGACTCCGAAGGTTATGAACCCGGCTCTACATTAGAAATGAAATTTTAACTTAATTTAAAAAGGCCATGAAGAAAGTAAGTAAAATGTCGGAACGAGAATTGTTGGAATTTATATTTGCCAGTCAGACGCTGCTGATGAGAAAGGTAAATAGAATTGAAAAGTATATTGAAAAGCAATCCGATGCGGCTACTGCGCTTCCTGTAAAAATGACGCTCGAGGATGGGTATGAAAAAATGGATTACGATACGAGCGAATTAATACGCCTTATAGATGGAATGTCGGACGATAAGAAGAGGTCTTTGTTTTAGAACCGATCGCCGAATAAGAAATGATAATCATTAACAATATTGATAATCAATTTGTTATACAATTAAAATAATTCTTTGTGAATTCTATTCGTTTTCTTATTTTTACAATCGATATAGAACGCATTTTGAATAACATACAATAAAGTAGTAAATAGTTACAATGAGAGAAATACAATTCAGAGAAGCCCTTCGTGAAGCCATGAATGAAGAGATGCGCAGGGATAAATCTATTTTCCTGATGGGCGAAGAGGTAGCAGAGTACAATGGCGCCTACAAAGTGAGTCAGGGTATGTTGGCTGAGTTTGGAGCTGACCGAGTGATTGATACGCCTATTGCTGAACTTGGGTTTACAGGTATCGGAATTGGTGCTGCCATGAATGGTTGCAGGCCTATTATTGAATTTATGACGTTCAATTTTTCGTTGGTCGCTATTGATCAAATTATCAATAGTGCTGCAAAAATGATGTCTATGTCTGGGGGACAGTATTCTGTACCTATCGTATTTCGCGGTCCTACTGGAAATGCAGGACAATTAAGTTCTCAACATTCTCAAAATTTTGAAAACTGGT
>JAYSUZ010000358.1:0-2750 GCA_043718845.1 Cytophagales bacterium | reverse complement strand
CCCTGGCACAGACTTCAACACAAGTGCATACGCTGCATTGGACATTGTTTGAGTGAAGTCCACATAGTTCCCATCGTTAAACCAGTCGATCGTTTCTTTGTAAGTGTTATTTTTCTTTTCTTGACCTTTTTTTATTTTCCTGTTTTTTTCTGGATTAGGAAAAAGAACTTCAAACTCTTGACGAATCGCTTTTCCAATAAGGTGTATAGCAACACTCGAAATACCTTCTAATTCGCCTTCGTAAACCAATTCTATTTTGCCTGTAATAGAAGGAATAACGCCCATCACATCCGAAATACGAAGCACTGTTTTTTCATCCCCATTAAGCAGCATTCGTCGCTCTGCGGTACTAAACATGTTTTCAAAAGCTGAAATTGGAAGTCGTGCCGATACCCCGCTTTTTTGATCTACATAGTCACTCTTACGTGCTTCAAACGAAATTTGCTCTACCAACTGCTTAATAAGCTCTGGTGCTTCTATTGCTGATTTTTGAAAATCACTAAGACGTGCTTCTTGCTCGGTAATCTGCCTAGAAATAGCAATTGCTTTGGGGTAATGTGTTAAAATTTGGCTGTCAATACGGTCTTTGAGTGGCGTGATGATAGAACCTCTATTGGTATAATCTTCAGGATTTGCCGTAAATACAAACTGAATATCCAAAGGAAGGCGCAGTTTAAACCCTCGAATTTGAATATCGCCTTCTTGTAAAATATTAAATAAGCCAACTTGAATTCTTGGCTGCAAATCGGGCAGCTCGTTAATCACAAAAATACCTCTGTGCGCTCTCGGAATTAACCCAAAGTGAATTACGCGCTCATCGGCATACGTAAGTTTCATCGTAGCGGCTTTGATCGGATCCAAATCACCTATCAAATCAGATACAGAAACATCAGGCGTTGCTAATTTCTCCGTGTAGCGGTCCTCTCTATGCCACCAAGCGATAGGCGTTTCATCTCCTTTTTGATCTATTAAATCAACCGCATATCGGGAAAGCGGATTCAAAGGGTCATCGTTTATTTCAGAACCTTCAATTACAGGAATATAGTCATCCAAAAGATTTGTCATAAGACGAGCCATTTTCGTTTTGGCTTGCCCTCGCAATCCCAGAAAAATAATATTATGCTTAGAAAGCACTGCTGTTTGCATTTGAGGAATAACCGTTTCTTCGTACCCTTTTATTTTATCAAAAAGGTCTTTCTTATTTTTAAGCGCTGCTACAAGATTTTGGCGCATCTCTTCTTTTACTGATTTGGATTGATATCCAGCGGCCTTCAATTGGCCAAGTGTTTTAATGGTCGTATCTATTTTCATATTGTGTGTAATTGGAACGTATCAGAATATTCCTTCTAAACTTTAAACCTTTAACTGTAAACTACTTTATTTAACTGTTTTTCTTCTGTTTTTAACAAAATCTTCAAACACATATTCTCCCAATCCTGTCAGTGAACTATAAAAAGCCCTTCCGTTGTTGGTTTTTGTAAATTCCCTTACAAACTCTTGAAGATAGGGGTCTTTTGCAATCATAAATGTAGTGATTGGAATTTTCATCCTTCTGCATTGTGCCGCCATGTTTAGTGTTTTATTTACCACTTTCCTATCCAATCCAAAACTGTTTTTATAATATTGATTTCCTTCTTTTAAACAGGTAGGTTTCCCATCCGTGATCATGAAAATTTGTTTATTGGCCGTTTTTCTTCTTCTTAATAAATCCATAGCCAACTCTAAGCCTGCATAAGTATTGGTATGATAAGGACCTACTTGAAGATACGGCAAATCTTTTATTTCTACGGGCCACGCATCGTTTCCAAAAACAATAATATCTAACGTATCTTTTGGATATTTTGTCTTTATTAATTCTGCCAAAGCCATAGCTACTTTTTTTGCAGGTGTAATCCTGTCTTCTCCATACAAAATCATAGAGTGCGAAATATCAATCATCAAAACGGTTGAGGTCTGCGATTTTTGTTCTTTCTCTTGTACCTGTAAATCATCTTGCGTAAGACGAAACTCTTCTATACCATGATTAATCTGAGCATTCTGTAGCGATTCGGTAAGACTTATTGAATCAAGATGATCTCCAAATTCAAACGGCCGTATATCGGAACTGTGCTCATCGCCACTTCCTGTATAGTTGGTTTTATGATTTCCATTGGTGGTCTTTTTTAGTTTCCCAAATATTTCTTCTAACGCATTTTGACGAATTGTTTTTTCGGACTTTCCTGTCAATTCGAAATTCCCCTCTTCACTGCCTTCTTCAATAAAACCATTGGCTTTTAAATCTTCAATAAAATCGCCCATACCATAGTCGTTGTTCGTAAGTGTGTATTCTCGATCCAACTCATTGAGCCATTCTAGTGCTTCTTGCACATCACCAGAGGTATAAGTCAATAATTGAAAAAATAATTTTGACATTTTATCAAAAGAACTTTTCTCGTTATTGTCAGGAATATATTTTATAAATCGTGTACCAAACATTAATTACCTTTTAAAAGACTAAATACTAACAATAATTCTACTACTTATGTTCCAAGTACGGCATTATTTATTAATAACACGCTACTAATCAATAATCTTAAAATAATAACTATTTTACAAGGGTTTAAAAGCGTACTTTTCGTATCTTTACTTTCTAATTTTATACTATGAAAAATAATATAATACATACAATTGGATTTGTTTTGTTACTCCTTTTTGTCGTTTCAAATGTCGATGCACAGTTAAAGATAGGCGCAATGCTTTCCCCTCAAATA
>JAYSUZ010000357.1:0-5974 GCA_043718845.1 Cytophagales bacterium | reverse complement strand
TTAATGCTACTAGCAAAAAGGAGGTGATGAGTATCTGCGGCTATGGTTATATCTTTTTAGACAAAATTTGGACTATATAATAAATGTGTTTGGTATTATACATTATATGGAAAGATTTGGGTAGCTTTTTTTTAGTGCTGAGTAGAGGAGATGGTCTGTGTGCCACAGACCATGGAGAAGGTTCTTTTATTCGCTTATTTGTAGATGTTTCGTCAGGTGTTTTTTGATTTTGACTCATAACAAACGGTGTTGGCGCTTTTGCAATATAACCAAGTCTTCTCATCCATAATACTACTCTACCATGTCCAAGATTATATTTCCTCTCTAAAAAGCCTTTTGATACATCTCCTTTTAAAAACTCACAACAAACCATGTCTTTAAATTCCGGGGAATACCTAATCTCACTGAATTTTGCATTATTTTTTTCTAATATGTCCATTTTTACACTTGTTTGTGTAAACCTATTTCCGGACAAGACAGTCACTCGGACTAAAGTCCAAGCGACTGCCTTCTGCAAATTTATGAGTCTGGGTGAGTGCAGGAAAAAAACTCCTAATTATAGATGGACTTGAATGTCTTCGCCAACGATTTAACTATTTTTCATTTTTTCAAGAAGCCTAATCGTCCATTTTCTTATTTCAGGATCCGTAGATTCGTCAAAATCCCCAATTTTTATATACTTCTTCAATTCTGAAATATAATGAAAGTAATTTTGGTCTTCAACTTTAGATATGTTGGGTCCAAACATTTCTTTTGATTCCAAAATTTCCGAATCGATTATTTTAATTATTTCATCCAAAGTAGAACAAGAATTATAGACAACTTGGCAGAAATTTTCGAATTTACTCATGTTATTTTATTTTTTATTATAGTTACTATTTTATGAAATCGCAATATTGGGTTTTATATTCGTGCGATTTAACTTCTCGTTTTAGATAAATCTCCTATTTGTACCCAATAGCTACGTTTATCTTTAGTACATACGATATATACAAACTCAGGATTTCCATCCGTTATTCCCACATATTTATACATACCTTGAAATAATGCTTCCGTTCTCTCAATAGGCTCCCTTCGCCATGGACCAGGTAATAAATGAAAGGAAAACCAAACTACTTCATCAATTTTAAATTCAATCATATTGAAATTGTTTAGTTTTATTTAAATTTATTTACTTTTTACCTTTATGAAAGTTACAACCTTCACCTGTAATAATATATGGTGTAATTGTTGATTTAGAATGTTCTTGACCTTTAATAAGATCGTTATAATAACCAACTACTCTATCTTTATAGTCTCTTTCTATATCTACATAATAGTTTTCTATTTTTCTTGTTTGGACATAATAATTATCACTAGTATATGTAGTTATCATATCATATTTACAATAACCTGAATAATGTTTTTTACAAGATGTTACAGTCATTACTAATGTTCCTAGAACACATAGTAGCATTAAGTTTAGTTTTTTCATATTTATTTTAAATTAGCTTGGATTTAGTTGTTTATTGTTGGTTGAAGTTTTATGTCGTTATCAAGTTTCAAAGAGTAGGAAAAAAAGGACTAAAATAGGATAATTTTTCATGCTCATTTTTTAGTTTAATACATCAAATATTTTTTACTAGAATTCCTCCACCCAGCATTTGATGAACTACTTACTATGAAAATTTTTAAATCTGCAGAAGAGGCGTTATCTATAAAACAAATCTTCTTTGCATATTGACAGTTGTTTATGATATACCAAAAACCATTATTTCCAGAAGCAAATGAAGCGCTGCTTACTTCATATACTAATAAATCTGCATAACTGGCATCATTTACTATAGAAACAGTAACATTTGCATATTGAGGGCTGTCTAAAATGCAAACTGTTTGAGCATGGGTTAAATTTAAAATAAAGCTAAGTGCTACGAAGATTATAATTTTAGGCTTTTTCATTGTAACTTTGGTTGAGCGACAAATAAATCAAAGATTATTTGCATATCACAAATAAAATAAGCATATTTAATGCATAAATAAGAATAAATTATGACTATAGGCACTAGAATCCGACAACTCCGTGATGCCAAAAACATCAAGCAAGACGAAATGGCTAAGAAACTCAACATGAGCCAAAGCAACTACTCCCGTATCGAGACGAATGAGATAAAGGCTACGGAGGAGGTAATTGAGAAGGTAGCGGAAATTTTTGGCTTAGAGAAAGAGCAGTTGATAGACCCTGATAATTCATTAGTACACTTCGAGAATTGTACTAATACTGCATATAAAGGAAATGTCGTCCATAATTATGCAATCTCCCCCGAAATCAAAAAGCTCTACGACGATAAGATTGCATTGCTGGAAGAGAAGATAAAGTGGATGGAGAAGAAATAGAGGAATAGTAACTGGGAAAACTAAAGTGCTTTTTTCTTTGATGGGAAATCGTTATATTTAGCAAAGGATAAAATTATGACAAAAAATGTAACGCTTGAAACGGAAAAATTAGCCATCATAAAATGGGTAACAAGCCTAAAAGATGAAACAGCCATTGAAAGACTGAAAATGCTTCGAGATAAAACGACTCCTAAAGACTGGTGGAATGAAGTAGCCGAAGAAGAGCAAGTGGCTATTGATAAGGGATTAGCAGATATAAAGGCCGGTCGTATAAAACCCCATAAAGAAGTACAGAAATTATATGTAAAATATCTATAAATTATTTTGGTCTGAAAGAGCCCTAGATGATTTAAAGGATATTCCGGCTAGCAAGCATAAGTTTGTGTCCTTTTTTAATTCAAGCGTAAGCTTGAGAGGTATAAATATAGAAGCTTACCATTACGCCAGAAGGAGGTTTTTTTATTATTAAAAATAAATGCTATCTTTAATTAATACAAGGTTATTTTATAGGATTAATAAAGCCCAAATTAACTAACAATACAATGCAATTACATATAAATCAACCATTTACCAACGTGCAATTGGAGCTTCTTAAAACTTTTTCGCATCAATTGCCTGAAAAAGAATTGAGCGAGTTGAGAAAGGTGCTTGCTGTTTTTTTTGCAGAACATCTCGTTAAACAAGCAGACGCGGTATGGGAAGAAAAAAAATGGACAAACAAGGAGGTCGATAAGTTATTAACTACTAAAATGCGTAAATCGAAATAAAGTAGTCCGTTGGCGCGGACATTCTGTCCGTGCCGCTTATAAAGAAAACATTCTGTTTTCTCCCGCTAGCGCAAGCATAAGCTTGTGTCCTTTTTTAATTCAAGCGTAAGCTTGAGAAGTATAAGTATAATAATAAAAAATAATTCGTATAATTGCACTATACATTTTTAAAAATAATTTTTCATGAGCACTAAATACCGTTTCGGAGATCAGAAAAATCTCCATTTTATTACTTGCACTGCCATCAATTGGATTGATTTGTTTATCAGGGAAGAATACCGAACTATCATTGTAGACAGTATTAAGTTTTGTCAGAAGAATAAAGGCCTTGAAGTATATGGCTACTGTCTTATGACAAGTCATTTCCACATGATTATGGGTTCTTCGGGAAGATTCCCACAAGAAAGCATTGTCCGAGATTTCAAAGCACACACTTCTGGTAAAATTCATGAATTACTGAAGAGCCCTATTTTTATGCAGGAGAGTAGAAAAGAGTGGATGTATAAAATAATGAAAAGCGAGGGATTAAGGAATAGCAACAATCATGACTTTCAATTCTGGCAACAATCTAATCACCCTGTTGAACTATGGAGTCCACCTGTATTTGATCAAAAGTTGGAATACATTCATATGAATCCGGTTGAAGCAGGTTTTGTTGAAACCCCCGAAGATTGGAAATATAGTAGCGCTGTTAATTATGCTGGAAAAAAAGGGGTAATCGATATACTTTATGCATAAAATAAAGGTATCAAGCTTACGCTTGAATTAAAAAAAAGACACAAGCTTACGCTTGCGCCAGCAGTGTATATAAAAATAAAAAAAAGAGGGAGATTGTCAACGTTTAATCTTGTTTAATTTATAAAGAAAACAGAATGTTTTCTTTATAAAAGGCACGGACAGGATGTCCGCGCCAACAGTTTGCATAATATCAAGGTATCAAGCTTACGCTTGAATTAAAAAAAAGACACAAGCTTACGCTTGCGCTAGAAGGCAAAGACTGAGCGAACCTAAATCCCCCAACCCGCTATTCCTCTTCCCCCAGATTGAAAAATTTCTCCTTGTTTTTTATTACCACAAAAGTAATTACAGCATACAATACGAGCGATGTGATGAATACTACCAATGCCGTAGCATTGCTGACCCAATGTTTTGTCCAAAAAATATACTCTACTATTATTACCCCTATCCCAACCAATAAAATAACGATGGCTGACACTCTGATAATAATTTTAGTTAATCGACCTTCGGCTTTTGGATCCATAAGAAACGTGGTTTACGCGCTGGCTACTAGATAGTAAATACGCTACTAAATTCAAACTAATACTAAATTTAGTAGCGTATAAAATTATATAATCATTCCCGCTCCTACTGTTTCGTTCGAAAACTCATCAATAAGAATCAGTGACCCTGTAGAACGATTTGTATTGTAACTGTCAAAAAATAAAGGATTTGCCGTTTTTAACGTAATACGAGCAATATCATTCAAGTTAATATCTTTGTTTTCTGTATTCTGCTCAAACGTACTAATATTCAACTTGTATTGAATATCTTTTACAATACACTTCGTTTCCTTCGTAGTATGTTTTACAAGGTATTTGCCACCCAACTGAAGTTTTTTCTCTGACAACCAGCAAACCATTAATTCTATATCTTGAGAAACCTTAGGCATGCTATCGGCTTTCACAATCATATCGCCACGGCTTACGTCAATATTATCTTCCAGCAAAAGTGTTACAGACATAGAAGGCAAGGCTTCGTCCAACGAACCGTTAAGCGTATCTATAGATTTTATTTTCGTTTTTTTGTTAGAAGGTAAGGCTATTACTTCATCGCCTGGTTTCAATACTCCTCCTTCTACTCTTCCTCCGTAGCCACGATAGTCATGAAACTCGGTAGTGTGAGGACGTATTACATATTGCACAGGGAAACGACCATCGGTAAAATTGTGGTCGTTGTCAATATTTACGGTCTCTAACGTACGCAACAACGTAGCGCCTTTATACCACTTCATATTTTCAGAAGCATCTACCACATTGTCGCCCAATAAAGCAGAAATAGGTATAAATTGAATATCAGGAACGGATAAATCTTTTGCAAATTTAGAGTAGTCGGCTTTGATGGATTCAAAGGCTTCTTCACTAAAATTTACCAAGTCCATTTTATTTACACAAACAACAAGGTGTTTGATTTGTAAAAGAGACGCAATAATAGAGTGGCGTCTTGTTTGTTCGATTACACCATTTCGTCCATCAATCAAGATGATGGCGAGATTGGCGGTAGAAGCACCAGTCACCATATTCCGGGTATATTGAATATGACCAGGCGTATCGGCAATGATAAATTTTCTTTTTGGGGTAGCAAAATAACGGTACGCTACATCAATCGTGATTCCTTGTTCTCGTTCCGAACGCAGACCATCTGTGAGAAGGGATAAGTCAACATAGCCTTTTCCTTTTCTATTGCTCGCCTCTTCAATGGCTTCCATCTGATCTTCAAAAATAGATTTGGAGTCAAACAGCAATCTGCCTATTAAAGTACTTTTCCCATCGTCTACACTACCCGCAGTAGTAAAGCGAAGTAAGTCCATGTCTAGGTAATTATCGGTATCTTGTATTTCAGTCATTTTTAGTAATGTTTAAGGTTCAAAGTTTAAGGTTTAAAGTTTAAAGTTTAAGATAATTTCCTCACTCTAAACGGACCACCTATCACTAGTAACTGTATTAAAAGTATCCTTGTTTTTTTCTATCTTCCATCGCTGCTTCAGAGCGTTTGTCGTCCGTTCTTGTGCCACGTTCTGTTTGTCTTGCCGCTGCTACTTCTTTGATAATATCGTC
>JAYSUZ010000356.1:0-14760 GCA_043718845.1 Cytophagales bacterium | reverse complement strand
ATTACATACATTATAGAAGAGGTTGCTAAGCCTGTTTTGGGAGAGAAAAAATATAAAAAATATTTACCGTATCTTCTTACTGTTTTCTTTTTTATCTGGTTTAACAATATGCTGGGTCTGATTCCTGGAGGCGCTAACCTTACTGGAAATATCGCAGTCACGATGATGCTTGCGGTTACCACGTTTGTGATTACGACACTAAGTGGGAATCTGAACTATTGGAAACATGTTCTTTGGACGCCAGGTGTCCCACTTCCGCTGAGAGTTATTATACTCCCTATTGAAGTAGTAGGTATGTTTACAAAACCATTTTCATTAATGATACGTCTATTTGCTAACATTACGGCGGGACACATTATTATATTAAGTTTTATCGGGTTGATATTTATTTTCAACAGTATTGGAATGGCTCCTGTAAGTATAGCCTTCGGATTGTTCATGATGTTTATGGAACTTTTCGTAGCGATTTTACAAGCGTATATCTTCACCTTGCTTTCTGCTATGTACATAGGTTCGGCTATCGAAGATGCACATGCAGGAGACCACGACCACGGTCATTAATACTAAGTGGTAGTGTTGTATAAGCATAAGCTTGTAATAAAAGAGAATTAAAACTTTGTTTAACTATATAAATTAAATTGATCATGTTGTTAGAATTATTGGATAATGGAATGGCCCTTATGGGAGCAGGAATCGGAGCAGGTATTGCAGCATTAGGCGCAGGTATCGGTATCGGTAAAATTGGTGGTAGTGCAGTAGAATCTATTGCGCGTCAACCACAAGAATCAGGTAAAATTCAAACTGCAATGCTTATTGCTGCTGCCTTCGTTGAGGGTGTTGCACTATTCAGTGTGGTAGTTTGTCTTCTTATCTACGCAAAATAATTGCATTAATACATAACGTTGCACTTTTCGCATTAGGCGTAAGTGCAACGTTATAATAGTTAAACAAATAGGTTTCAATAGAAATAATAAAAATAATAATATGGATTTAGTAACCCCCGCGTTTGGTTTATTATTCTGGCAATCGCTGATTTTCTTTACGGTATTGTTTATACTGGCAAAATTTGCTTGGAAGCCAATAGTACAAGCATTGGAAGAAAGAGAAACTGTAATAACAGACGCTCTTGGTGCTGCTGAAAAAGCAAAAAAAGAAATGAGAAATCTTCAAGCATCCAACGATAAAATGCTTCAAGAAGCTCGTATAGAAAGAGATAAAATAATGAAAGAGGCTCAAGGTGCAGCCAATAGCATTGTTGCGGAAGCAAAAGATAAAGCTACGGAAGAAGCGGACAGGATAGTGCAAAATGCAAAAGCACTTATCGAAACAGAGAAAAATGCAGCACTTTCTGAAGTTAGAAATACAGCGGCTACGCTTTCTCTACAAATAGCAGAAAAATTACTAAAGAAAAATCTTTCTGGAGACGAATCGCAGAAAGCTTTAGTAAACGAATATATTAAAGAAGCAAAACTTAATTAAGTGCAACGTTTAAAGTTTAGCGGTTTTGAAATTTAAACCTTAAACTCTAAACCTTAAACTTCAAACGCTATTACAAAATGCAAGAATCAATAGTCGCTTCAAGATATGCCAAGTCTGTATTACAACTGGCAAAGGAGCAAAATGTGTTGGAATTTGTGGTGCACGACATGGCTTTATTCGCTAAAGTATGTGAAGAAAACCGTGCATTGGTTTCTACGCTTAGAAGCCCAATCGTTAAACACGACAAAAAACTGACTATTCTAAAGAAATTATTTGAAGGAAAAGTAAATCCTATCACGATTTCTTTGTTTGAAATTATTTCTCGTAAAAATAGAGAAGAATACCTTCCTGAAATAGCAAAAGAATGTGCCAATCAGTACCGTGAAATGAGGTCAATTCTTTCAGGTGTTGTTACGACTTCTTTTCCTATCAACGATGAGTTAAGGACACAATTTAAAGGAATTGTAACGAAAGCATACGGAAAGGAAGTAGAACTGACTGAGCAAGTAGACAAAGATATTATAGGTGGGTTTATATTAAAAGTTGGTGATAGACAAATCGACGAATCCATTAAGAATAAATTACAAAGATTGAAAAATAAGTTTAAGGATAATTCATACGTAGCTAAATATTAATTTTATATGTCAGAAGTAAGACCAGACGAGGTTTCTGCAATATTAAGAGAGCAGTTATCAAACTTCAGAACAGAATCTGAATTAGAAGAAGTAGGGACAGTACTACAAGTAGGTGATGGTGTAGCCCGTATATACGGACTTACAAAAGCTCAATCAGGAGAACTTTTGGAGTTTGAAAATGGACTAAGAGCGCTTGTATTGAACTTAGAAGAAGATAACATTGGAGCAGTAATGCTTGGTGATTACAGCGAAATCAAAGAAGGCGATACTGTAAGAAGAACAAAACAAATCGCCTCTGTTAAAGTTGGCGAAGGTGTTATTGGTCGTGTTTTGGATACTTTAGGTAACCCAATCGACGGTAAAGGACCTCTTCAAGGAGAATTGTTTGAGATGCCAATCGAAAGAAAAGCACCAGGTGTAATATACAGACAACCCGTTACAGAGCCAATGCAAACAGGTATCAAAGCAATTGATGCAATGATTCCAATTGGTAGAGGACAACGAGAATTGATTATTGGCGATCGTCAGACAGGTAAAACTGCGGTAGCGATTGATGCGATTATCAATCAAAGAGGTTTTTATGAAAAAGGAGAGCCCGTTTTCTGTATCTATGTTGCAATAGGTCAGAAAGCATCTACGGTAGCTCAAATAGTGCAATCGCTTGAAAAAGGGAAAGCAATGGACTATACAGTAGTTGTTTCAGCAGCAGCTTCGGAGCCCGCTCCAATGCAATATTTTGCGCCCTTCACAGGTGCTGCCATTGGCGAATACTTCCGTGATACAGGTCGTCCAGCATTAGTGGTTTATGATGACCTTTCTAAACAAGCTGTTGCTTACAGAGAAGTTTCCCTTCTTTTGAGAAGACCTCCAGGCCGCGAAGCATATCCTGGTGACGTATTTTACTTGCACAGTAGATTGCTTGAAAGAGCCGCTAAAATAAATAAATCAGATGCAATTGCAGCTGCCATGAACGACCTTCCTGCTTCGTTAAAAAACAAAGTGAAAGGTGGTGGTTCGTTAACGGCGCTTCCAATTATTGAAACACAAGCGGGTGACGTTTCTGCCTATATCCCAACCAACGTAATTTCAATTACAGATGGTCAGATTTTCCTTGAAACCAACTTGTTTAACTCTGGTATTCGTCCCGCTATCAACGTAGGTATTTCAGTATCTCGTGTGGGCGGTAATGCTCAAATAAAATCAATGAAAAAAGTAGCAGGTACATTGAAATTGGATCAAGCCCAGTTTCGTGAACTTGAAGCGTTTTCTAAATTTGGGTCTGATTTGGATGCGTCTACAAAATTAACGATTGATAGAGGTAGAAGAAACTTGGAAATGCTAAAACAACCTCAGTTTTCTCCAGTTCCGGTAGAAGAACAAGTTGCTATGATTTTCGTTTGTACCAATGGGCTTATCGATAATGTTCCAGTTACAGAAGTGAAAAATTTCGAAAAAGAATATACCACGCTTTTGAGAACACAACATAGAGCCATACTAGATGATTTAAGAGCTGGTAAATTAGACGATACAATTACTGGTGTTTTGAAGTCAGTAGCGTTGGACGTTGCTAAAAAGTTTGCAAAATAATTGATCTTGGGTACTGAGTAGCTACTAATGTAACGTTGCTAGCTACTCAGTATTTGAAATTAAAAACTCAATACTAAGTTTAAAAGAATATGCCAAGTTTAAAAGAGGTACGAGCGAGGATTACATCTGTAAACTCTACATCGCAAATTACAAAAGCCATGAAAATGGTGGCAGCAGCCAAGTTGCGTAGAGCTCAAGATAATATTATCAAAATAAGACCATATTCAGAGAAACTTACAGAGATATTGACAAACGTTTCTGCTTCGTTGGATGCCTCAACGGAAAATCCTTATGCAGCAGAGCGAGAAGTTAAAAGTGTATTGATTGTTGTGATTACTTCGGACAGAGGTCTTGCAGGAGCGTTTAATACCTATGCGATTAAGGCAGCATTAAACTTAGTAGCTACCCGTTATGTAGAACAGGAAGCGAAAGGAGCTGTCACGTTTCTTTGTATTGGGAAAAAAGGATACGAATATTTTACAAAGAAAGGATATACTGTACTGGGCGATTACGTTGGATTATTTACAAACCTAAGTTACGACGAAGTGCGAAAGGCGGCTGAATTTACAATGAATAGTTTTGTAGAGAAAAAGTACGATCGCGTTTATACGGTATACAACGAATTTAAAAATGTGGCTACTCAGGTTGTAAAAGCGGTTCAGTTTTTACCTCCAGTAAAAGAAGTTTCTTTCAAGAAAAAGAAAGAAACTAAAGTGGTCAATGTAGATTATATTTTCGAACCTTCTAAAGAAGAGATTATAGCGGAGTTGATCCCTAAGTCTTTGAAAATACAGTTTTATAAATGTATTTTAGAGTCCAATGCTTCTGAGCACGGCGCTCGTATGACAGCAATGGAGAAAGCTACAGAAAATGCTAAGGAATTACTTAAAGAATTGAAATTGATATACAACCGTTCTCGTCAAGCCTCTATTACCAAAGAGATATTGGAGATTGTAGGTGGTGCGGAAGCCATGAATAATTAATTTATAGCCGTACTTTAAATTTTACAAAGCCTTACTATTTATAGTAGGGCTTTGTTTTTATGCTCTAAACAGTTTATTTTTATACATGCGTTTTTTTGTTTATTCCCATTTATTCATTGCTTTTTGTGCCCTAGCGCTTACAATCGAAACATTTTTCGTTTTTAAGCTGCCGCTTAAAAATAACCTTTTGTATCTTGTAGTGGTTTTTTTCGCTACTTCAATCGCCTATAATACCAAGCTGGTGTACGCTTTTTTTTATAAACCAAACGTGTCGGATGCGGATAAAAGTAGATGGGCAGTTCGGAATAAGATTCCTATTCTGATAGTACTTGGCGTAAGTCTTGTAGGAATTATGTCGGCAATTTTTTTCTTACAGCCTTATACATTAGTCCTGCTTATTCCGCTTGGGGTGCTCTCGTTGGGATATTCATTTCCTATCGTTATTCAGGGGCATAAAATTGTACTTAGAGAAATTCCGTTTATTAAAACAATTCTTGTAGCGGCAGTTTGGACTGTCGTTGTCGCGTATCTCCCTTTTGTAGAAGCATCAAATACAGTAAATTGGATTTGGGTTTTATTGGAATTTTTGTTTCTCTTTCCTTTAGCACTTTTGTTTGATATTAAAGATATTGATATCGATGTTAATGTTATAACTACCCCATCTGTTATTGGCGTTATAGGTACTAAAGCTTTGTCTATAAGTATATTGCTATTGCGATTTGGGCTGATTTATTATTTCTGGGACGTCCCTTTTTTGCTGTTGCCTGAAGCAGTAAGTACCATAGTGAGTATTTTTTGTATTGTCTATTTTGTAAAAATGAAGGCCTCCGAATATTTTTACATGGTATGGATTGACGGACTGATGCTTTTGAAATTTTTAACTACTATTTTGCATTTTTCAATTGATTCATAACTAATTATTTATATTTTTTATCGAATATTCTTAAACTATTTTCAAAAAACAAGGCAACGTTTTGGTAAAAAAGGAGTCTTGTATATATAGTTCATCAAAATAACCAATTTTGTACAACTCTCCGGGTTTCTCAGCTATGTTTTTCACACTAAAGTTAAAGATCGTTTTTTGGACGGTCTTTAACTTTTTCACTTATTTCTGAGTGGACACCGCCCATGTTTTTCCGATTTTATTTTTTATTCTTTCTGGGAAAAGCCCTCTTACTATTAATTTAGTAGCAATTCCTGATCCAAGCGAGATTGCAAATTTTTCGCCAAACGAAAGCGTGGTTTTTTTGTCTATTATATAATAAGTAAAAATGGTGCCAATCGAAATTGCCATGGTCGACAACGCCATTAAATAAGGCCTTGATCGGCGAAATTTTCGAAATCCTGTGATGTCTTTAGTGATAATGAATCTCGGGTCTTCTATGCTGGTTTTTAGCATGCCAGAGCCATAAGAAGGTGCAGAAATTTCTATAATACTATCTTGGACAGACAGGATCATTCCCAACTTTACTTCAGGTTGTCCTAGATAGCCGCTATAAGAAAGCTTTACAATATCGCCACTCTGGATTTCTATTATTCCTTTCGTCTCAATATTGTAAAAGCATACTTTTTGTTGGGCAATAGAAAGTAAGGCTAAAAAAAACAGAAAAGAGGTTAGGAAGTATTTTTTCATATATTTTGCTAGGCTAATTTTGGTACAAACTTATACTATTTAAAGTATTAAAACCTGAAAATTATGACATTATGTCCCAGTATATATAATGGCTTTTTATTTGATAAAGCATTAAGAAAAATTCCCTAACTTTACGTACTGGAATAGTTTGTTTTCTATTGAAAAGCCTTAAATACAATAATATACAATGTTAAATTTTATTACAAAAACCCTGACCAAAGTACTTGGCAACAAATCAGAGAGAGACTTAAAGACAATTGTCCCTTACGTAGCACTTATTAATCAAGAATATGACGGCCTCAAAAGTATCTCCGACGATGCACTGAGAGGTAAAACTACTTGGCTTAAAGCCGAAATACAGAAAGATCTTCAGTCGATAGACGATGAATTGCTCGTATTTCATAAGCAAGTAGCGGACAATCCTGAAATGAATCTGTCGCAAAAAGAGGTTATTTTTGGAAAGATAGATAAGCTTGAAAAAGAGCGAGACATAGCGCTGGAAATAGTGTTAATGAAGGTTTTGCCTTTAGCCTTTGCGGTAGTTAAAGAGACCGCTCGTCGTTTCAAGGAAAACGGAAAGTTGGTTGTTTTGGCTACAATGCACGATAAAGCAATTGCCGTCACCAAAAAGAATGTTGAAATTTCAGGTGAACAAGCTATATGGCACAATAAATGGCTTGCCGCAGGAAATGAAATAACGTGGGACATGCTCCACTATGACGTACAACTTATAGGAGGCGTAGTGTTGCACCAAGGGAAAATTGCCGAGATGGCAACAGGAGAAGGTAAAACATTGGTAGCAACATTGCCTACTTATTTAAATGCGATAGCAGGTAAAGGCGTTCATATTGTAACGGTAAATGATTATTTGGCGAAACGAGATTCGGAATGGATGGCGCCTTTGTTCGAGTTTCATTGCCTTACTATAGACTGTATCGACAAGCACGAATCGAATTCTAACGAACGTAGGAATGCTTATTTGGCCGATATTACGTATGGTACCAATAATGAATTTGGCTTCGATTATCTTCGAGACAATATGGCGCGCGATACCGAAGATCTGGTGCAGAGGAAGCAACATTTTGCAATGGTAGATGAAGTAGACTCCGTATTGGTAGACGATGCACGTACGCCTCTTATTATTTCTGGACCTATTGGAAAAGCGGATGAACAAGAATTTTTTGAACTAAAACCTCGTGTAGCAAGACTTGTAGAAGCACAACGAAAAATTACAAGTGATTATCTGGTGCAAGCTAAAAAATTAATTAACGACAAAAACGAAAAAGAAGGCGGATTGCCTCTGTTTAGAGCGTTTCGTGGATTGCCGAAAAATAAACCATTGATTAAATTTTTGAGTGAAACGGGAATAAGAGCGATTCTTCAGAAAACTGAAAATTATTACCTTCAAGAGAATGGCAAACTTATGCCAGAGGCTGATGCTCCTCTGTTGTTTACTATTGATGAAAAAAACAACAGCGTAGACTTGACGGAGTTAGGGGTTGATTTTATTACAGGAGAAGGCGAAGACCAGAATTTATTTATACTTCCAGATATCGCTGTAGGGCTTTCTGCTATTGAAAAGGATAAGTCTTATTCGGAAGAAGAGCGGTTGATGAAAAAAGAAGTATTGCTTAAAGACTACTCTCTGAAATCTCAACGTATACACGCTATTACGCAACTGCTAAAAGCGTATACACTTTTTGAGAAGGATACAGAATATATCATTGTTAACAATAAAGTGAAAATTGTAGACGAGCAGACAGGACGTGTAATGGAAGGACGTAGATATTCCGACGGCCTTCACCAAGCATTAGAAGCTAAAGAAAATGTAAAAATAGAAGATGCCACTCAGACGTATGCTACGGTTACACTTCAAAACTATTTCAGAATGTACCACAAGCTCGCCGGTATGACGGGTACAGCAGAGACGGAAGCGGGTGAATTTTGGGATATTTATAAACTGGACGTTATCGTTATTCCTACAAACAGGCAAGCGGTGCGTAAGGATATGCAAGACAAAGTGTATAAAACTACACGTGAAAAATACAACGGAGTCGTAGAAGAAATCGTTGAACTTACCACTCTTGGAAGACCTGTATTGGTCGGTACTACATCGGTTGAAATTTCTGAGTTGCTAAGCCGTATGTTGAAAATACGGAATATCAAACACCAGGTATTGAATGCGAAATTGCACCAAAAAGAAGCCGATATCGTGGCCGAAGCAGGTAAGCCGGGCACGGTTACGATAGCTACAAATATGGCAGGTCGGGGGACGGATATTAAGTTGGCACCCGATTCTAAAACCGCAGGAGGTCTTGCCATAATAGGTACGGAAAGACACGAGTCTAGACGTGTAGATAGGCAGTTGCGTGGACGTTCTGGTCGTCAGGGAGATCCAGGGTCTTCGCAATTTTTTGTAAGTCTTGAAGATAATTTAATGCGTCTTTTTGGATCGGAAAGAATTGCAAAATTGATGGACAGAATGGGACTTGACGACGGAGAAGTAATCCAACATTCAATGATTACAAACTCTATCGAACGTGCACAGAAGAAAGTAGAAGAAAATAATTTTGCAACGCGTAAGCGTTTGTTGGAATACGATAACGTAATGAATTCGCAACGAGAAGTTATTTATAGAAGAAGAAGAAACGCCCTTTTTGGAGAACGCTTGCCACTGGATATATTAAATATCATCTACGATACGTGTGATGATATTGTATTGAATACAGAAGGCACCGGAGCGTTTGACAATTTTAAACTTTCTGTAATTAGTACATTCGGATTTAATAGTTTAATAGAGCAAGAGGAGTACAAAAAGAAAACTTCAGAGGAACTGGCCTTTAAATTATATACCGAAGCGATAACATTTTATGATAAAAAATCTAAGGCTACGGCAGATACTACATTGCCTATTCTTAGAGATATTTTCAATACAAGAGGCGCTACGGTTGAAAGTGTAGTGGTTCCCTATACGGATGGCAGACGCCAGTTAGGTGTTTCTTCAGATTTGAAAAAAGCCGTTGCCTTAAATTCTTTAGAACTTAAAAATTCACTTGAGCAAAATTCCTCCCTAGCCTTCATGGATATGGGATGGAAAGAGCATTTGAGAGATATGGACGATTTGAAACAGTCTGTTCACAATGCTTCATACGAACAAAAAGATCCGCTGTTGGTCTATAAATTTGAAGGGTTTGAATTGTTTAAAAAGTTCATTACCAAAATAAACATGGATATCATTACGTTTGTTTTCAAAGCAGATGTAGAAAGCCGTGAAGCAGAAGCGGTAGCGGAGGCTAAAGTAGAGCGTCAAAGGGAGAAAATTAATATAAGTAAAGAAGAAGTTTCGTCGGTGTTGAACAGCAATAGAGCGCCTATCTCCATGAGCGCTGCGCAAGAGCAAGAAAGAGTAATGCCTATGAAATCACAGAAAATAGCGAATAGAAATGACCGCGTTTCTGTGCAGTATATGGACGGCTCTGTAAAACGAGATGTTAAATTCAAAACAGTAGAAGAAGATGTTCAAAATAATAAATGTTTGATAATCGAGGAATAATTAAGATGGGGCGTTCACAATTTTTATTCGTTATTTTCTGCTTGCTAAGTAGCTGCATGTATGCTCAGAAAAAAAAGAGCAAAGGAGAAGATTCTGTGCAGGAATTTAAAGAAGACTTAAGCGCCTACAGGCCTAGTTATAAACGCGTGGAAGATGTGAAGAAAGACGTTCAGGTTTCAGAAATAATTATTCCTAAGAACGATATTAATAAATTTCTTAAAGAGAAATTAGATTCTGTATATTTCTATAATGCAAATATCTGCTGTGCCGATGGGTTTCGGATATTGGTATATATAGGCACAAGCAGTGAAGAAGCTAAACTAAAACGCAACGATGCCTACGATGTGCTGCCTTTGGAGAAATCGTATACGGAATGGAAGCAGCCGAGTTTTAAAGTAAAGGTAGGAGACTATGTAGATAAGCTAGAAGCCTACTACGCATATGCAAAACTTGTTGCGGTTTTTCCAAACGCTATTGTAATACCCGACAAAGTAAATATTGTCAGAGACCGTAAGTAATATGAACCTTTTAGAAAGAATAAAAGAAATAGCGGCCCATTATGCGGAAGATACTATTTCGTTTAGAAGATATTTACACAGCAATCCAGAGTTGTCTTTTGAAGAATACAATACTTCTAAATTTGTAGCCGAAAAATTAAAGTCTTTTGGTGTAGAAACTACCGAAGGTATTGCAACAACGGGCGTAGTAGGGCTTATAAGAGGGAGAAATCCAGATAAAAAAACAATAGCCCTTCGTGCCGATATGGACGCCTTGCCTATTATTGAGCAGAATGATGTTTCTTATAAATCGAAGAACCATGGAGTGATGCATGCCTGTGGGCACGATGTGCACACCTCTTCTTTGTTGGGTACAGCAAGAATACTTAGTGAACTAAAAGAGCATTTTGAAGGTACGGTGAAACTTATTTTTCAGCCTGGCGAGGAGAAAATTCCTGGTGGCGCTTCGTTGATGATAAAAGAAGGGGTTCTCCAAAATCCTGCACCAAAAAATATTTTAGGGCAGCATGTGGCTACTGCTATTCCAGCCGGGAAAGTTGGTTTCCGATCGGGGATGTATATGGCCAGTGCCGATGAAATCTATGTAACCGTAAAAGGTAAAGGGGGGCATGCCGCTATGCCTGACAAAAATATTGATCCTATATTGATTGCTTCGCATATTATTGTGGCGTTGCAGCAGATCGTAAGTCGTAATTGTGATCCACGCATTCCTTGCGTTTTATCTTTTGGTAAAATTGTAGGAATGGGTGCTACCAATATTATTCCAGAGGAAGTGAAGATTGAAGGGACTTTTCGTACGATGGACGAAGACTGGAGACGCGAAGCTAAGGTGAAAATGAAAAAAATGGCGGAGGCTATAGCCGACGGTATGGGAGCTGTTTGTGAATTTACTATTTTAGACGGTTATCCCTATCTTGAAAATGCACCAGCACTCACCGCTCGCATGAAGAGCGCCGCACAAGACTTTATGGGGGAAGAAAATGTACTCGATTTAGACATTTGGATGGCGGCGGAAGATTTTGCTTTTTATACCCAACATGTAGACGCTTGTTTTTACAGACTAGGTATTCGCAACGAGGCTCGAGGTATTATTTCTGGTGTACATACACCAACGTTTGATATTGATGAATCTGCACTACAAGTAGGTGCTGGGCTTATGGCTTGGTTGGCGGTTACAGAGTTGGAGAGTGTTTAATCTTTTTATATAAAATAGTTATTAAATTTATTTATGAAACAATTGAAGCGAGTAGTAGTAACAGGGATAGGTGCTATAACACCTTTAGGAAACGATGTAACTACCTTTTGGGGTAATATTATAAACGGACAAAGCGGTGCTGATTTAATTACAAAATTCGATGCGTCGAAATTTAAAACACGTTTTGCCTGTGAAGTAAAAGGGTTTGATACGGATAAGTATTTTGATAAAAAAGAAGCCAGAAAAATGGATATTGTTTGCCATTATTCTATTGCCGCAGTAGACGAGGCTATCAAACATGCAGGATTAGATTTAGAAAAAATAAATAAAGAACGCGTAGGCGTAATCTGGGGCTCAGGAAATGGTGGTATTACAACGTTTCATCAGCAAGTAGTAGAATTTGCATTAGGCGATGGTACGCCTAAATTCAATCCTTTTATGGTTCCTAAAATGATTGTAGATATGGCTTCTGGTCTTATCGCTATTCGTTATGGATTTATGGGTGTAAATTTCTGTCCTGTATCAGCGTGCGCTACTTCTACCTCTGCTATTATTGAAGCCTACGATAATATTCGATTAGGGAAAGCCGATATTATTGTTTCAGGTGGTGCCGAAGCGCCGATAGTAGAATCGGGTGTTGGTGGGTTTGCCGCTCTAAAAGCACTCTCTACGCGCAACGACGACTTTAAAGTAGCTTCTAGACCATATGACATAGACCGTGATGGTTTTGTAATAGGCGAAGGAGCAGGGGCGTTGATTCTTGAGGAATTAGAACATGCTCAAGCTAGGGGAGCTGTTATTCTTGCCGAAATTATAGGAGGAGCCATGTCTGCCGATGCCTATCACATGACAGCCATTCACCCTGACGGTTATGGTGCATTTCTCGCTATGAGAAATGCGGTAACGGATGCGGGTATCAAACCTTCCGAAATTGACTATATTAATACACACGGTACGTCAACACCGGTAGGAGATATAGGAGAGTTGAAAGCAATCAAAAGATTATTGGGAGAAGAGACCGAGAACGCAATTATAAGCTCTACAAAATCTATGACAGGTCACCTGCTGGGTGCCGCAGGTGCAGCGGAGGCAATTATTGCCATAAAAGCAATAAACGACGGTATTGTGCCGCCTACAATCAATACCAAAAACCTTGATCCGTCTATCCCAGAAGGATTGAAAATAGCATTACAGCCTATCAAAAAAACAATAAACATTGCGATGAGCAATACGTTTGGCTTTGGTGGGCATAACGCTATTGCGTTGTTTAAGAAGTGGGATAAGTAATCATAAGTGAATATTTTTGTACATAACCAATCTTCTGAATAACCAATTTTAAAAAGGTGTTCAGGAGATTGGTTATTTTAGCGAAAGGGTGTATTTAGAAATTGAATTCTCCGTATAGCGCCCCTCCAACACTGTCTTTATGTGCTCCAGTAACACTTTTTAATGCATTGGGTTCTCCCAATACTCTTTTTAATCCTAGAAAAGCAAAAATCAAGGCTTCTTTAAATGAAAGTGTGAGCATGTCTGGAACTATTATTTTTGTATTTTTTGGTGCAAGTGCTTCAATTCGGCTAATCAGATAATTGTTTAACGCACCTCCGCCAGTAGCTAGAAGTGTAGCGCTTTTCTTTTTTGGAAAAGTAGCGGTGATTTGGTAGGCGATATGTTCGCAGACGGTCGCTAGTTTGTCTTCAATAGAAAGTGTTGAACGGTCGAGTAGTGGGAATATTTGCTTTTCTATCCATTCTCTTCCCAATGATTTTGGAAACGATTTTTTATAGAACGGCAGTGCATTTAATTTCGATAAGAGAGGGATATTGATACTTCCTTTTTCAGCCATACGTCCTCCTTTGTCGAAGGAGAAACCTTTTTCTACTGCGAGTTTATTTAATAGAATATTCACAGGGCAGAGATCTCCCGCAATTCTTTTTTTGTTAAAATCAAATGAAATATTCGCGATACCTCCTAGGTTAAGGCAGTAATCGTAGTCGTTGAAGAGTAACTTATCTCCAATCGGTACGAGTGGAGCGCCTTGACCTGAAAGTGCTACATCCATGGTTCGGAAGTCCGCTACTACAGGGGTTTCGGTAATCGCCGCAATGTATGCGCCATTTCCAATTTGGGTAGTAAAGCCGTTTTCAGGTTGGTGAAAAATAGTATGCCCATGCGAGGCTATTAAATCTACGGCAAAATTATTTTTCAGTAGAAAACGTTTTACTTGATTGCCAGAAAATTTTCCAAAGTAGGCATCGGTAGCCGCAAATTCTTGTGCCGAGGTATTCATGAGCGAAGCCAATTTAACTTTCATTGTCGTTGAATAAGGGACGGTGTTGGCTGCTAGTATTTCATAAGCCCAGTTGGCTTTGTTTTTTTGAAAGCGGCAAACTGCTATATCTAAGCCGTCTAACGATGTGCCCGACATTAATCCTGCTACAATCCATTCTTTTTTCGTCGAAGTCATTGTGTTTTATTTTTCTTAAAGATATAAAATAAATTCTTGATACTTTTTTTTCTAACTTGGGGCATGAATTTATTAATAGATTCCGGGAATACCTTTACGAAAATAGCACTTTCAGAAGGAGATAGTATTGTAAAAATTTCGAAAATTTCGAATTTGCAGGAATTTGTGACTATTAATAGAGAATATTCACCTTCAACGGTTATCGTATCCTCTGTAAATAAGGACGCAGGCGCAATTCTTCAATTGTTTCCAAAGGCGCATACTATTTTGTTGGACCACACAACGCCTATTCCTATAAAAAATTTATATAAAACACCTGCCACACTAGGCATGGATAGGCTTGCAGCAGCCGTTGGAGCGCATGAACGTTATCCCAAAAGCCCCGTTTTATGCATAGATGCAGGCACGTGTATTACGTATGATTTTATAGATGCTAACGCACATTATTTAGGGGGAGGTATAGCGCCTGGGGTCGAAATGAGGTTTAGGGCACTGCATACTTTAACGGCAAAGTTGCCGTTAATAGAAAGAAAAGATACGGTTGAACTAATTGGTAATACAACCGAAAATTCAATACTTAGCGGAGTGCAAATAGGTGTAATTAAAGAAGTTGAAGGAATTATTTCGGAATATAAAGTGAAGTATGCAGGTTTGAAGATATTAATTACGGGTGGAGACCACGGTTTTTTTGAAAGTAGGATAAAAGACAC
>JAYSUZ010000355.1:0-5977 GCA_043718845.1 Cytophagales bacterium | reverse complement strand
AACGAAGAGGCGAATAAGAAGTCTGTAAATATAAAATTAGATTATCGATACAATTCGTTCAACGATCCCAATAGATTTTACTTCCGTTCCGATCATTACAATTTTGCTAAAAATAGAATTCCTGTTATCTTCTATTTCACAGGTGTACATGCCGACTATCACAAACCAACAGATACGGTAGATAAAATTGATTTTGATAAACTAACCAAAATTACTCGTCTTGTTTTTTATACCGCTTGGGAACTCGCCAATAGAGAGGAGCGCATAAAGGTAAATGTACAAGAATAGTTTACCAAATTGCGGCGATTATAAAGAGCATATTCAATAGGAAATATAGACCCACAATAATACTTCCACCTACTTTATTCAACCGTATTGCTTTTTGATGTTGATTGTTTGATACCCATATTAAGGATATAGCGGAGAAGGCAATGGTAAAAAAGATGAATAGAAAGGTGAGCGTATGAAGCGTATCTACCATTGTAAATTCAGAGGTTTCAGGCAATAAAGAATCTATAATGTATTTATTTCCAACAGCGGCAAAAAGCCCCCCTACAGGAAGTCCGAAACGGGGTTCTACTTGCTCTGGGTCTATTATAAAACTAACCGATGAGATAAGGAATGCTATATACATACCCATGAATAATTTGAAAAATAACCCCCAAGCGTTTCGTTCCAAAATCATGGTGATATCGAAATGACTATAGTTTGATTTTTGTTCTTCTGCGGAAGGGTCTCCAAAAGCAGTGTGGTATTCGGTAATACCCGTGTTTACTTTGAAATTGGTAATATTCCAACCGTCTACGGTTAGATTTGGTTCGAAGCTACTCCCTAGAGTGTCTGCTATAAAGATTAATTTACTTTTGTCGTACACCGTATTTTCTACGCGCACATACAAGTGTTGTTTATCAAAAGGATAATCGCCTACATTCCACGATTCTTTCATGGTAGCTTTCATTTTCATCAAGCACCAAATTTTGCCCATGATTGTGTCGGTCATCATATCGGGCTTTTCTAAGGATTTGGCATTGGGCACCTCTGTCTGGTAGGGGAAATCGAATTCTGGATTATTATGCAAAAGCCACAGCCAAAAACGCATGGTATATTCCTTGTCATGGATATCGATATCGTGAAGACTAATCACGTATGCACCTATTTTAACGGTATCAGGAGTGCTTACTTTTGTTTCTTGTGCTTTCGAAAAAGGTAGAAGCAAGAAGAAAAGGAATACGAGGATCGAGTATTTTTTGCTCATAAAGTAGCGGTATTTTAAATGGGTAAAGTAGCTTTTTTCATCCTAATCACATCTGCCAAGGACTTCAGTACCCTGTCGTGTTTTTTTACAAATGGATTTTCTAAATCCCATACATATCCTGCTAATACAGAACATATTTGTTTTTTATAAACAGGATCGGGATTTGGTGCAAAGAATATTTCTTGAAGATCTCCTGTATACCAACCTGCTACATAAGAGCGGAAGGTATTTATTCCTTGCATCATGTGTGCTACAAAATCGTTGTCCCAATCTACGGCTTCTCCTTTTAGTGTTTTACTTACTAATTTTCCAGCCTTAGAGCCCGATTCCATAGCAAAGGTAACACCAGAAGAAAATATAGGGTCCAGGAATTCGGTAGCATTTCCTGTCAATACAAATCCATCGCCGTAAAGTTTTTTTGTAGAAATTGCATAGCCGTCAATAGTGCGAGGATCGAATAGGAATTCGGCTCCTTTAAAACGTTCGGCAATAATGGGGTCACTGTTAATTATTTTACGAAATTTTTCTTCGGGCAATCCATCAAAATCGTCAAAAAAAGAAGGGTCGCCTACAAAACCAACAGAGGTGACACCTGTAGAAAATGGGATTACCCATATCCATGTACGCTGCTGGTGAATCACAACGGTGATTCTATTTCCATCTACACCTTCGGGTCTATTTATATCTTTAATATGTGTAAACAATGTTTTTCTAGCTTCAAAGTTAGAAGGCTTATCCAAGTCAAACATTCGAGGAATTACCCTTCCGTAACCACTTGCATCTATGATGAATTTTGCTTCTATTTCTTTTTTATTGCCCTGAATATCTTCTACCGTGGTTACAGAATCTGTTCCAAAAAATTTAATATCGGTTACAGTCGTTTCATATTCTACATCAACACCCTGTTTTTCAACAGTTTCTGCCAATATTTGATCAAAGTTGCCTCTCTGTACTTGCCATGTCCAATTCCATCCTTTTGAAAATTGATCTGAAAAATTGAAATCACATACTTCATTTCCACGAACAAATTTTGCTCCAAATTTTTCTTGAAAACCTTGTGCTTTTACGGCCTCTAAAAAACCAGCTTCTTCAAGGTGTTCCATACATCGTGGTAAAAGACTTTCACCAATTACGAAACGTGGAAATTTTTGTTTTTCTACAATTTTACAAGAAAATCCATTCTTATTAATCAAAGAGGCAGCAACCGTTCCGGCAGGTCCAGCACCGATTACTAATACGTCAACTTTTTCTTTTACCATATTTATTTTTTGTAATAAAAAAAATTTATATTTTAAGACAGTTCATTTTAAATATGTAAAAGCTATTCTAATTGTTTATCGCTCATACAATTCATAATCTTTTCCCCTTCCATAGTTGAGGAGGTCATTTAGTTCATATAGCTCAAGTGTAAATAAGTCTTTTAATTTACAATTGTTGTTGTATAATTTTTCAAGTACAATGAAGTCATAGCGCTCTCCATGATTGATAAGGTAATAACGTTTGCCTACTCTTATGGTGTCTAGTGAAATGGACATTTTTACTTTTTCAAGGGGGTTAATAAATTTTCTAAACCATTTAGTTTTATTTCATAGATGGTAGCCAATTGCATTCCTAGTTTTCCTTCTGGAAATCCTTTGCGTTGAAACCATTCAAGATAAAATACGGGAAGGTCACACAATAATGATCCTTTGTATTTCCCAAAAGGCATTTTAATGGTTACAAGTTGTGTAAGAATATCGACGTTGACTGGATCAGGCATATCTAAATTAGTATTCAAAAATAAAGTTAGCCAAAATAGAAATTAATACATAGTACAAAAACGATTCATTTTAAAATATATCTTGTACTATGTATTAAGGTATAGGATTATAAAATTACTTTTTACCGTTCATTGTTACCCATATTAAATCTTTCAACTCCATAAGCCCGAGTCCTGTATGAGAAGAGATGAAAACGGCGGGTACATCTTTAGGTAATTTCTTTTTCAATTCCTTCGTCAGTTCTTCGTCCAAAAAGTCGGATTTTGAAATGGCTAGCAATCTTTTTTTATCCAAGAGTTCTGGGTTGTATTTTTTTAGTTCTTTCACAAGGATTGCATATTCTTTTTTGACATCTAAATTATCTGCTGCTACCACAAATAATAAAATGGAATTTCGCTCGATGTGTCTTAAAAAACGTAATCCTAAGCCTTTTCCTTCGGAAGCACCTTCAATAATTCCAGGGATGTCGGCCATTACAAATGACCTGTAATTTCTGTACGATACAACTCCCAAATTAGGCACTAAGGTAGTGAATGGGTAATCCGCAATTTCAGGAGTAGCAGCGGATACTTTGGAAAGCAAGGTAGATTTTCCAGCATTTGGAAAGCCTACTAATCCTACGTCTGCCAGCATTTTTAATTCCAGTACCATCCATTGCTCTATACCTGGTTCACCTGGTTGTGCATATTCGGGAGCCTGATTTACAGAGTTTTTGAAGTGGTCATTGCCTAGTCCGCCACGTCCTGCTTTTACAAGAATTACTTCTTGTCCTTCTTCTGTAATTTCTTGTAGCAGTTCTCCTGTTTCGGCATCTCTTGCAATAGTTCCTATAGGTACATCAAGAATAATATCTTCTCCATTAGCACCATGCTGACGGTTTTCGCCACCTTTACCACCTTGCGTACCATTTACATGTTTCTTATATTTTAAGTGTAAAAGTGTCCATATTTGAGTGTTTCCACGAAGTATAATATGACCACCACGTCCACCATCGCCACCGTCAGGGCCACCGTTGGGTACACCTTTAGCACGAAAGTAGTGGTGAGAACCTGCTCCGCCCGCTCCTGAGCGACAGCAAATTTTAACGTAATCTATAAAGTTGGAGGATGCCAAATTTTTGTTATTTTTGTCTGAATTAAGGAACAAAGATAACCTTTAATTAACAAAAAAGTTTTAATTTTTCAAAAGATTCGAAAAGCAGTTGATTTTTGACAATGCTGGTAGAACATAATTAGTAAAATATGATGCGTTATTATTTTTTAAATAGTCTGTTTTTTGCATTCGCTATACGTTGTATTTCAGCACAAAGCAATGAATCTTGTGGTGCCAGAGCTTCAGCGATGGGTAATGCAATGGTCACCGTTTCCGACGAATGGGCCTCTTTTCACAATATAGCGGGCATTGCGGCTCAAAAAAAATATGCTATCGGATTATGGTATAAAAATGATTTTGCGGTAAGCGCTTATCAAGAAACGGCGGGACATATCGTAGGCCCATTATGGAAAGGTGGAGTTGTAGCTTCTTTTTATAAATTTGGAAATGAGCAGTACAGCAGTACTCAGATTGCGGTCGGATATGCGCATAAAATCAATCTCGTTAGCCTAGGAGTACAAGCGCATTACCTACAAATTTCTATGGAAGGCTTAGGAGTTAGAAGAAATATGGTAGTCGATTTTGGAGGAATTGTAGAATTAGTACCTTCGAAAATATTTTTTGGAGCACATTTGATAAATCCTTTTCAAGCAAAGATTAACCATGATTTACTTCCTGTAATCATGAAGGCAGGATTGTCTTATCGCCCTGGAAAAAAAACAATTTTAAATGGTGAAGTAGAGAAGGATATTCTTTACCGCCCTTCTATAAAGCTAGGTTTGGAGTACACTCCTTTATCTAATTTCAGAATCAGAACAGGGATAAATACAAATCCATTTTTAAATTTTTTTGGTGTCGGATTTCAGAATCGCAGCGTTCAATTTGATTACGCACTTTCAAAACATCCACAACTGGGGTATTCGCACCGTATTAGTATTTTGGTATTTTTTAATAAAATAAAATGAAAAAAATATACTTATTATTTTTAATTCAATTGTTTAGTTTTTATTCTTTTTCACAGAAGAATAAAACAAAGGAAATAGACTTAGATAAACTTATTCAAGAGCTCCTTCGGCAACAAGATTTACCCGAAAATTATGAAGAAGTGTACGATGTTTTATACCATTATTTTCTTACGCCTTTAGAACTCAATAAAGCAGATAGGGAAGATTTGGAGGGGTTGTACGTATTGAGTATAGCCGAAATAAATGCTTTTATAGACTATCGAACAAAGTACGGATTACTCGTATCCATCTATGAGTTGCAGGCTATTCAAGGATGGGAAATGGGTACTATAAAAAAAATACTTCCTTTTGTAATTGTCGAAAACACGTTCGATAAAGAGAAATTTCTTCATCGATTGCAGCACAATCCCAATCATTTTATACTTTTTCGCACCGACGTTGTTCCGCAGATAAGAAAAGGCTATATCTCTGATGAATGGGGTGCTAAAATGTATTTAGGGTCTCCTTATAAACATCTTATTCGCTATAAAAACAGTATAGGTAGAGATTTCAGTATTGGACTGATCTTAGAAAAAGATGCAGGAGAACCGTTGGTATGGAAGCCTAATAAAAAAGAATACCTCTTTGATTATACTTCTTTTCATGCTTGTTTGTTCAATAAAGGAAGGTGGAAGGCTATAGGAATAGGAGATTATAAACTTCAGTTTGGCCAAGGGTTGGTCTTAGGAGGAGGATTTTATATGGGAAAAAGTGCAGAAACAATTCTTTCTATAAAGAAAAATAGTAAAGGAATCTTACCTTATAGTTCTATTTTAGAATCCGATTTTTTTAGAGGGATTTGTTTTACGTATACACTTTTAAAAAATGTAGAGACCACCTTTTTTTATTCCAACAACAATCGTGAT
>JAYSUZ010000354.1:0-2755 GCA_043718845.1 Cytophagales bacterium | reverse complement strand
CGCATCCCGAACGCCAGGTATAAGTGGTGGCCCCCATTGCGACTCTATCCCTTTTCTATCCCAAAGATTATTATTAGGCTTTACAGAATGTTGAGTGTTCGCACTTTTCTTTTTGGGGGGACTTAAAAATTGTTTTGACATAACTTAAAATAAAAAATTAAAACTAGTATGAAAATGTATTACAACGGTAATGTTATTATTTTTTTATGTAAAAATCAAAATTCTTTTTTCAAAATAGCCAAATTGACGCATTTAGTACGTATTTTCTTTTATCGAGGCTGTTTCTAGTTGATTTATAAAAAAAATAGTTAATTATTTAATGTCGGCAGACTTCTAATAAAGCCTACCGACATTAAATAATAATTTAAACTACTATTCCCACTCCGTATGAAACACACCTTCTCTATCCGTTCTTTCATACGTATGAGAGCCGAACAAATCACGTTGTGCTTGTACTACATTTAAGGGAAGTCGTCCTGTACGCATTGCATCGAAATACGTAAGTGATGCGGTCATACTTGCCAAAGCGATACCATTATCTATACCCAATTTCACCGCTTTTCTTGCAGCACCTTGCACTGCAATAATTTTTTCTGCAAATGATTTATCTAGTAAAAGATTTTTTAACGTAGCATTTTTCTTGAACGCTTGTGTTATGTCTTCCAACAGAACCGCACGAATAATACAGCCACCTCTCCATATTTTTGCAATTTCGGCTAGGTTTAAATTGTATTTATATTCGACAGAAGCTGCTGCTAACATAGACATTCCTTGTGCATAAGAAATGATATAACTGAAGTAAAGTGCATCTTCTAACACTTTAATCGCTTCTTCTTTTGCTAAGGTAGATTTCTCAGGAGTTATAGAATACAGTTTTTCAATTTCTACTCTATCCGCCTTGTAGGCAGAAATCTCACGCATATTCACTGCCATATCAACCGTAGGAATAGGCACTCCAAGGTCCATGGCATTTTGAGACGTCCATTTACCTGTACCCTTTTGTTTTCCTTTATCCTGAATCATATCCACCAACATATTGGTCGTAAGATCGTCTTTAACTGCAAATATTTTTGCCGTAATTTCCATCAAAAAAGATTGTAATTTACCTTCATTCCATTTGGCAAAAGTCTTTTGAATCTCTTCATTACTCATACCCAAACCTCGTTTCATCACATCGTATACTTCAGAGATCAATTGCATCAAGCCGTATTCGATACCGTTGTGCACCATCTTCACATAATTTCCTGCAGATTTAGGGCCGATGTACGTAACACAAGGTTCTCCGTTTACTTTCGCCGCTACGGCTTCAAAAATTGGTTTCACCATATTGTAGGATACTTCTGGACCTCCAGGCATAATACTTGGGCCAAAACGAGCACCTTTAGAACCTCCAGAAACTCCAGCGCCTATAAAGTGTAACCCTTTGGCTTCGCATTCTTTTTCTCTTCTATCGGTATCAGTATAGAAAGAATTTCCTCCATCAATCAACAAATCGCCTTTATCCAACATTGGCGCTAAGTCGTTGATTACAGAATCAACAGGAGCTCCTGCAGGAACCAACATCATAATAACTCTTGGCTTTTTCAAAGAATCGATAAATTCTTTTGAAGAAGTTGTTCCTTTGGCATTGAATCCTTCTTGTTTCGCTTCTTCATCCATTGCTGTAGCCTTTTCGACATCTCTATCGAGCCCTATAGCTGAAAATTTATTACTAGCTACATTTAGAATAAAGTTTCGGCCCATTACGCCAAGACCAACTAGCCCGAAATCATATTTAGTATCGCTCATTTTTTATATTGTTTTATAGATTTAATAGAGTTTAAAAGTACTACATCAGACAAAAATGACATTCTTACTGATATCAAATTCACCAATAGTATAACTTTCGTTTTTTTTACGAAGCAATTTAAAAATTATCTTGGTAAAAAATAATAGTTATTTTTTTGTGGTTTAAAAATATTTGGGTAACCTTACTCAAATATTTTTAGCAATCCTTTACAATTTTATGAAAAAGAGCAACAATTGTATTTTAGTAATATTCGGAGCGTCTGGAGACTTGACCTTTCGCAAATTAATTCCAGCCGTATTCGACCTGTATTTAGGCAAATACCTTCCAGAAAACTTCGCAGTGGTAGGCGTTAGCCGTACGGCAATGTCAGACGATGAATTTAGACAAAAAGTAATTTTCGAAAACAAAGAGGTAAATGCAAAGAAAAATGCTACAAAAGAGCATTACGACGACTTCGCAAAAAAAATATTCTACCAAGGCATAGATACTTCAAAAGTAGAAGATTATGGGATTTTAAAAACTAGGTTAGACAAACTTAGTCTTGAAAATAAAACAGAAAACAACTATGTCTATTACCTTTCTACGCCTCCTAGTTTATACGAAATAATACCCTCCAACCTTCATGCGCATGGGATGACAGACGAAGAAAATGGCTGGAAAAGACTTATTGTTGAAAAACCTTTTGGGTATAGCCTTGAAACCGCTCAGAATTTGAATAAGAAATTACTGAACTGTATGAAAGAGGATCAAATCTATCGTATTGACCACTATTTAGGAAAAGAAACCGTTCAAAATTTAATGGTTACTCGATTTTCTAATGGAGTTTTTGAGCCCCTTTGGAATAGAAATTACATACAACATGTAGAGATTACCGCCGCTGAAGTCGTTGGTGTTGAAAAAAGAGGCGGTTATTACGATACGTCAGGTGCTACTAGAGACATGGTTCAAAACCACCTTCTACAAGTA
>JAYSUZ010000353.1:0-5990 GCA_043718845.1 Cytophagales bacterium | reverse complement strand
CCAATATTAAGTACGATTCGCTTTATAAGGAAGATGTATTGAGTGCCTTTAATAATTATGGTATGCACCGATCTAAAGCAGAAATAGAATCAAAGCGGGTAGTGAACGAACAAAATATCGGAGGGAATGCTACTGTTTATGCAAATGCTAAAAAAATTCGTATGGGATTAACTTATTTATATACTCGATATGGAAAAAGTGTAAAGGAATCCGATAGGGTGTATAATCGTTTTGATTATAAGGGGAAAGAAAATGCGGTAGTATCTGCAGAGTACAGTTGGGTTATTCAAAATGTGAATTTATTTGGAGAAACTGCACTTTCTTCTGGTGGAGGAAAGGCACTTGTAGTGGGTGGTATCGCGGCGCTTTCTTCCAAGTTAGATTTTTCCTACCTCTATCGAAATTATGCTAAAGATTTTCATTCTTTTTATGCCAATGCTTTTGCAGAGGGCACTACTGCTAGCAATGAGAAAGGGAGTTATTGGGGTATACGTATAAAGCCCAATGGAAAATGGATGTTTAGCGCTTATTACGATTATTTTATTTTTCCTTGGTTGAAGTATTATAAAGATAGTCCAACAACGGGATATGGCTATCTAGGTCGATTAAATTATGTTCCAGCAAAAAAAATACTGCTTTATTTTCAGTTCCGATACGAAGAAGCTGGAAAAAATCAGTCGGATAATAGTACCAATATAGACTTTACGGTTCCCTCAAGAAAAAGCAATTCTATGTTGAACATGGATTACAAATCAGGAATTATTTCTATGCGTAGTCGTGTTCAGTGGAGTAGTTACCGCCAAAGCAATGCTACTACAAAAGGTTTTGTAGTAGCACAGGATTTGAATTTTGATTTTCGACGATTGAAAATAAGTACCCGTTACGCACTTTTTGATACCGATGATTATGATAATAGGCAGTTTGTGTATGAAAAAGATGTTTTGTATTCTGTTTCTTTCCCTTCCTATTATGGTAGAGGTTCGAGGATGTATTGTATCGTACAGTTTAAAGTGGGTCGACAAACGGATATTTGGTTGCGCTATGCTACTACTCATTATACCAATAAGACGACGATAGGTAGTGGGTGGGAAGAAATTAAAGGAAATAAAATCAGTGAGTTAAAAGTTCAAGTTCGATACCGGTTTAAATAATGATTTAATGGGAGTGTATTAATTCGTATTAAATTTGTTAATTTTGTAAACGCTACTGTTCGACATTGGCGAAATGAATAGTTAGGATTAACGCATTGAATTGACTGATTTCTATTCCATATTAAAAATTTCCGAAAATGCTTCGCAGGACGATATTCGTAAAGCCTATCGCAGGTTGGCAAAGCAGTGCCATCCTGATATAAACGATTCGGACGATGCGCATGCTACTTTTGTGCTGGTAAATAAAGCCTACGAGGTATTGATGGATGGAAAGAAAAGAAGCGATTACGATCGATCAATTAAAGTGGCATCAGATCCTTATTATAGTTATAATAGAAGGGTAAAAGAGCGAGAGGAAAAAGACGCTAAGGAAGCCCAAAAAAGATATAATGATTTTTTAAATAAAAAGGAAAAAATAAGGGGATCTACTTTTTATTATCCTTACAAAATAATACTTTTCAGTACAGCAGTATTTTTAATTGGTTTATGCTTATCGATTTTAGTGGCGTGTATCTTTGCGATTGTCTGGTACCACTTATTTATGTTTTTCTTTCTGTTGCCTTTTATTTGCCTTGCAGCGTATCTTCTTAAAGTGACCATAGACGAATTCAAGAAATATCGGGCTTTCTTTTCTTGATGAAGGTTGTAGTATATATTTAAACATAGTGAATAAATCGTCGCTATATTTTATATGATTTATTTTACTAAAATAATTAGTTATTACTATTTTTTTTAGTAAATTTGCGTTTATGTCAGTAGAATTAGTTAATTTTCAGAAGGGTAGGGGGGCTCAGAAAAATGCCGATAATCCATATTTAAAACGCAGCTATGTAACGGAGCACGTGGAAGGGCTTGACGAGCCTTTTCTGGAAGGGGCTGTGAAGACCGTTTTTTTTACCGAACATTCGAAGAAGATTATCAATAAAGTAGACAGTCCTGATTTGGGAATGGGATTTTCTATGAATCCTTACCAAGGTTGTGAGCATGGCTGTATCTATTGTTATGCACGTAACTCCCATCAATATTATGGATTTAGTGCAGGGATTGATTTTGAGAGTAAAATTATCGTAAAAAAAAATGCAGCGTTGCTTTTAGCGAAAGCTTTTGATAATCCAACTTGGAAGCCCTTTCCCATCATGTTTTCGGGTAATACAGACTGCTATCAGCCTGCAGAACGGAAATACAAGTTGACTCGACAGATGCTGGAAGTATGCTTGAAATATAAAAATCCAGTAAGTATGATAACGAAAAATAGTCTTATTCTTCGAGACCTTGATTTGTTAAAAGAAATGGCTGCATTGAATTTGGTACACGTGAGTATTTCTATAAATTCATTGCGCGAAGATATTCGTTTGAAATTGGAGCCTCGCACGGCTTCTATGCTACAACGTTTAAAAACAATAGAAGAACTTTCTAACAATGGGATTCCTGTAAATGTAATGCTAGCCCCCATTATTCCGGGACTCACCGACCATGAAATTTCAGAAGTATTAAAAGCAGTAGCAGAGCGGGGGGCATTATCAGCGCACTATACTATTGTTCGTTTGAATGGCTCTATAGCAGAACTTTTTACAGATTGGGTTCAAAAGGCTTTCCCCGAAAGAGCGGAAAAAATTTTACATCAAATAGCCGAATGCCACGGAGGAAAATTAAACGATACTCGTTATGGCAAACGTATGCGTGGAGAAGGTGAAACCGCAGAAGTAATAGCCAATCTCTTTCGTATATCTAAACATAAGTATATGGAAGGGCGAAAGCTGCCCGAATTCGATTTGACAATTTTTAAAAGACCAGGAAATGGACAGATGAGTATGTTTTGAGAGCTAAATTGTTGGTATTTAAGTTAAATAGTACACAACTTTTTATATTCGGAGTGCGTATCAAGTAATAGAACTAGAATGTAATTATTCCTAAATTTAGGTCTATAGTTTTTTTTGGTTGTATCCTTCTAATATAAATGCCATGAATGATGATATAGCAGCAATTGATTTAGTACTCAACGCCGATACGTTGATGAAAATTATAGATAAACTACCTCACGTAGTCTATCTCAAGGATTCTCAGCATCGATTTTTATTGGCGAATAAGGCATGTTTGGCCTTATTAAATGCCAATGGAGAAGAGGTAATAGGGCAATCCGATACGTCTTTTTTTGAAGCGGACTATGTGAAATACGTACATGAAGTCGAAGATCAAGTACTCCGAAATGGAGAAAAAAAAATAATTTCAGAAGAGAAGTTTTCTACACCAAATGGAGTGGAGCAGATAATGAAAACGATTCGTATACCTTTTTTTATCCCAGAAATGGAAGAAATTGGAATATTGGGAATAGAAGTGAATATTGACAAGGAAAAACTAATGCAAGAATCCATTGTTTTTCAAAATCTACTTTTAGAAAAGCAAAAAGTGGAAATTGACGAAAAGCGAAAATCTGCAGAAGAGCTTTATAGTAAAATAAAAACAGGATTAAAAGTTTCGAAATTTATTCAAGATGCGATTCTTCCCAATGAAACTTCGGTAAAAAGAATATTGCCGGACTCGTTTATAATGTATAAGCCTAAAGCACCTACGAATGGTGATTTTTATTGGGTTAAGGAAAAAGATGGATTGGTCTATACCGCAACAATTGATTGTACCGAATTTGATGCAGGAGGTACATTCATCGCGATGATATGTTACGATTTATTATCTCAAATCTTGAAAGATAAGGATAGACCGTCTCCAACAGATGTTTTGTATGAGTTGAACGAGGGATTGAAAAATAATTTGGATCAGTGTATAGATATCTCAAAAATGCATGAGCGAGTTTATATTAATATTTGTGTACTCGACAAAGTGAATTTTTATATAGAGCATAGTGGCAGTGGCGCTCCCATGTTATTATTAAACAATTATAGTAACTTTTTTATAGAGCCTAAAAATGAAAAAACAGGGTTGCCTTTTGATGAAACGGTACATAAATTCGTAGATAATAGAATTAGAGTGAAGAAAGGAGATCTTTTTTATATGATGACGGATGGGTTTGCAGTACAAAAAACAAATGTCAGAGGGCAGAAACAAGTTTTTGGAATACAAAGATTGAAAGATTTACTACTTGAAATAAGTGACTATACTATGGATAAACAACTGGAACTCTTAAATGAAATTATCATTGATTTTAAAGGAGATGAAGAGCAGACAGATGATATTGTTATTATTGGAGTTAGAATATAAATATAATGTCAACAAAACTAAATTAAGAAAACCTCCAATTGGAGGTTTTCTTAATTTAACCAATAGCATCATTTAAAGACGGCATTGTTCCGAATCTTTCTAACGTAATAATATGAGAGCGTAATGCTTTTACAAATGTTTTGTTTACCATATAAGGAATATTATATTCCTTAGCCGTTTTTTCTATGATATGCGCAATGGCAGGATAATGAACGTGGCATATTTTTGAAAATAAATGATGTTCTATTTGATAATTTAGACCTCCTACATACCAAGATAGGAATTTATTTTGGGGCGAAAAATTAACAGTAGTACTTAATTGATGAATGGCCCAGTTGTTTTCGATTGTACCTGTATTATTAGGAAGAGGGTGCGCAGAGCCTTCAACCGTATGAGCCAATTGAAAAACAACTGTAAGTATGAGTCCCGCCAGAAAATGCATAATAAAAAAACCTATCAAAATTTCCCATAACGCACTATTGAAAAATAAAACAGGGACTCCAATAAGTACAAAGAGGTACAGCGCCTTGTCAAAGATAATTCGAACCAACATTTCTCTGATTTCTTTAGGAGTACTTGTATTTACACCTCTTTTAGTAAATTGACTTAATTGGATAAAATCTTTTGCGAATACCCAATATAGTGTTGTAATTCCATATAAAAAAAAGGCATAATATTTTTGAAATCTATGAAAGTATTTAGCGTTGGAGTGCGGTGAAAATTTCAATACTAAACGGTCTTGGATGTCGTCGTCTATACCTGCTACATTCGTATAGGTATGATGCAATACATTGTGTTGATATTTCCAATTTGAAACAGAGCCTCCAATCAAATTTAGGGTATGACCTAGTAAATAATTTACGGTAGAATTTTTAGAGTAGGAACCGTGGTTGGCATCGTGCATAATACTCATGCCAATTCCAGCAATACTGATTCCCATCAGCATCCAAAATGAAAGTAGTATGTAAAAAGAAGGCTGCAGGAGTAGAATTAGTATAAAAGGTATAAAATAGCCTGATAATAAAACAATTGATTTTATTATCATAGTAGTATTAGCGTTTTTAGAAATCTTATTATCGGTAAAATAGCTATCCACTCTATTTTTTAAAATTTCAAAAAAATCAGTTTTTTCTTTAGCAATGAATCTAATTTGATTTTTAATACCCATTTTATATCGTTTAAATACTCCTGTAATAATTGGTCTACCTCCGTTTTATGAATTTTGAAGTATTCCTAATCCAGTAAAGTTACGTACTATTTGATTAAAATAATACCATTATACTTTATTAGTCTACGTTAATAACTTTATTTCATGATAGCTATTAACGTAAACTACCTATATAAGTTCGTAATAGTATAGAAGAAAAAGCTTAAATAAAGAGCGATTATTACTACTTTATAAAATTACAACCTGATATGGTTAATTATTTTATTGGATTATTTACATAATTACCTTTACTAACTTAAGTGGCTTACTTTGACTTTAATAGTTGTACTTACGGTAGAATATATCTTATTTAATCTCTATTTTTTTTGTTAGTGAAATTATACAGTAATTTCTATTTAAGGTAATATTTTACTTATGCGCTATTTTTAATGGTTACTAAGTGGTATAAATAAGATTTT
>JAYSUZ010000352.1:0-2768 GCA_043718845.1 Cytophagales bacterium | reverse complement strand
TTAACAGCAGTATGGACTCTTGAAGTGGTAGCACCGCCTATTAGCAACGGAATCTTCATGCCTCTTTTTTCCATAGCTTTGGCCATATATACCATTTCGTCTAGGGAAGGGGTAATTAAGCCACTCAAACCAATTACATCCACTTGGTGCTCTATTGCCGCATCTAATATTTTTTCAGCGGGTACCATTACCCCTAAATCTATAATTTCGAAATTATTACAAGCTAATACTACCCCTACAATGTTTTTGCCAATATCATGAACATCGCCTTTTACCGTAGCCATCAACACTTTTCCATTATTTTTGGCAGTATCACCTGTTTTTAATTTCTCTGCTTCTAGTGCAGGCAACAAATAGGCTACCGCTTTTTTCATTACTCTTGCCGATTTTACCACTTGAGGTAGAAACATTTTTCCTGATCCAAACAAATCTCCAACCACGTTCATTCCATCCATCAATGGACCTTCAATAATATGCAAGGGAAGGGGGTATTTTTCTAATGCCTCTTGCATATCTTCATCTATATGCTCAATTATTCCTTTTACCAATGCATATTCAATGCGTTTTTCTAGAAGCTCGCTTCTCCATTCTTGTACCGCTTTTTCGTTTTCTACGCTTGTGCCTTTGAGGCCTTCAGCTATATCTAATAATCTTTCAGTGGCATCCTCTCTTCTATTTAGTAAAACATCTTCTACTGCATTCAATAGGTCTTTTGGTATGTCGTCGTAGATTTCTAGCATGGTAGGATTCACTATTCCCATGTCCATTCCGGCGAGTCTGGCATGGTATAAAAAGGAGGAATGTATGGCCTCACGAACTTTGTCATTTCCTCTAAATGAAAACGAGACGTTACTTACACCTCCACTTACATGAGCGTGAGGTAGATTTTCTTTCACCCATTTGGTGCCTTCAAAAAACGAGACAGCATTAATTCTATGTTCTTCTATTCCAGTAGCAACAGGAAAAATATTCAAATCAAATATGATGTCTTGAGCAGGGAATTTAACGGTATTCACTAAAATGTCATACGAGCGTTTCGCAATTTGGATTCTCCTTTCGGTGTTGTCGGCTTGCCCGTCTTCATCAAAAGCCATCACAATTACCGCCGCTCCAAAGTTTTTAACAGTGGTAGCTTGTTTAATAAATTCTTCTTCCCCGGCTTTTAATGAAATGGAGTTCACTATTCCTTTACCTTGCACACATTTAAGCCCAGCTTCTATAATTTCCCATTTTGAGGAATCTATCATGATAGGAATTTTCGAGATTTCGGGTTCTGATGCCACCAAATTTAAAAAGGTGGTCATGGAGGCCACACCATCAAGCATTCCCTCGTCCATATTTATGTCTATCACATTTGCTCCTCCTTCCACCTGATCTTGAGCTACTGCGAGTGCTTCTTCAAACTTTTCGTTTTTTATTAACCTCAGAAACTTTTTAGAGCCGGTTACGTTTGTTCTTTCTCCAACATTTACAAACCCAAGTTCTTTGGTAAGTGTCATAGGTTCCAAGCCACTAAGCCTCAATAAAGGAGCAATAGGTTCTGGTTTTCTGGGACTATATTTTTCAGCTAATTCGGCAAAAGCTCTGATATGGTCAGGAGTTGTACCGCAGCAACCCCCTAAAATATTCACATAACCTTCTTCTAAAAATTCCTTTACTTGTTCGGCCATATACGCTGGAGATTCATCGTATTGCCCCATTTCATTGGGTAAACCTGCATTAGGGTATACACTTATTAGGCAGTCAGCCACACGAGAGAGTTCGGCTAAGTAGGGTTTCATGGCTCTTGCACCTAGAGCACAATTTAAACCAATAGATAATAGCGATGCATGAGAAACAGAATTGTAGAATGCTTCGGAGGTTTGTCCTGTTAAAGTTCTGCCGGACTGGTCGGTGATAGTTCCAGAAATCATTATCGGCATTTCAAATGCAGAATTTTGAGATTTAAATTCTGAAATTATCCGATTAGCTGCAAAAATAGCGGCCTTACAATTTAATGTGTCTGTAACAGTTTCAATAAGTAGCAAATCAACACCACCTTCAATCAAGGCTTTTATTTGTTCTTCAAAAGCTCCTACTAGTTCGTCAAATGTTATGGCTCTAAATCCAGGATTATTGACATCTGGTGAGAGCGAGGCCATTTTAGTGGTCGGTCCAATAGATCCGGCTACAAAACGAGGTTTGGAAGGATTTGTATTTGTGTATTCCTCTGCAGCTTTTTTTGCCAATCGTGCTCCTTCTAAGTTTATTTCATACACCAATTCTTCCATGTGATAATCGGCCATGGCAACCCAAGTACCACTAAATGTATTGGATTCAATAATATCTGCTCCTGCATCTAAATATTCTTTGTGAATGGCTAAAATAATTTCCGGTTGGGTAAGAGAGAGTAAATCGTTGTTTCCTTTTATATCATAAGGAAAATCTTTGAATCTTTCCCCGCGGTAATCTTCATCGGTTAATTTATATTGTTGAATCATGGTGCCCATTGCACCATCTAGTATTAAAATTCTACTGCGTAAGGCTTCTTTTAAACTACTCATTCTAGTTAATTGAAAAATAATACTACAAAATTAAATAAAAAAGATAAAAAAATAAGTGATTTGGTAATAAATAGATAATTTATCTAAAATAATTCAATAAAATCAATACTTTATCTATATTTGTGTTCTATCTTTTTTATATATGGTAAAATTAGACGATACAGACAGGGATATTTTAAGATTTTTGCAGCAAGATGCTAAACTAACTACTAAAGAGTTAGCAAG
>JAYSUZ010000351.1:0-6020 GCA_043718845.1 Cytophagales bacterium | reverse complement strand
AAATTACTGTTTAAACATAACTGTTGCGCTGGCACAATCTGTAGAGATATCTATTGATATTAATGGAATTCCTGGATTTCAAAGTGGTACCACAGATCTATTGCTAATTTCTCTTCTAAATGCTGGGACAAACTGTATTCCTTGGAATGGTCTAGATGGTCTAGGGAATCCTGTAATTCCAGGCGCCTCTTATCCTGTTCTATTTGATCTATCTGAAACTCAATTCCATTTACCCCTTTTCGATATTGAAAATAATTTAAATGGATTTATAATAAACGCCATTAGGCCTGCTTTGCCAACTCCTGAAGTTTTTTGGGACGATTCACAAATTGTTCCTCCTTTGAATATTATTGATGCTCTTGATGGCGTATCCAACCTAACTGGATGCAATGGAGCACTTGGTTGTCACCAATGGGCAAATCGTGGTAATGGCGGATGTGTGCCTGGTTGTCCAGAAACAGTAAACACCTGGTGGAATGTTAACAGAATAAATACGATATTGACTTTGCCAGGTTTTGCTATTGTTGATGCAAATGCATCAACAATTGGATTTGGTTTTGTTAACAACGATTACAGTGCTTGTAATAACGCATCTCCTATCTCTTTAAATGGCTCAATTTCTAATTTAATTGGTGGAAGTTTTCAGTGGTTTACACCGGGAGACGGTACATTCCTCCCTAATAATGGTGTACTGAATCCAATTTACATTCCCGGCACAGCCGATCAGTTAGCAGGAAATGTAAAATTTGGTCTCTTTACCATTGGCGGTAGCAGTCCATTAGTAAGTGATTCCGTCCTTATTTCTTTACTTACTCCACCAATAGTAAGTGCTGGTAACGATACCGCTGTTTGCTCAACTATTGATTCAATATCTCTATTATCCTCAACTAAAAATGCTGCTGCCCTTTCCATTGTATGGTCAGGCGGTGGAAATGTATTTAACCCTAGCACTGTAGTTTTAAGTAGTTATTATTTTCCAACTCCAATAGACTCCGCATTAGGTTCGGTAACTCTTCAACTTGTAGGCATTGGAAATATTTATTGCCCAAATGATACTGCCATTAAAACGATAACGTTTATACCTCCTCCAACCATTTCTCCTGGAACAGATACCATAATTTGCAATACCTTTCCTACGATAAATTTATTTGGAGCAACTCTAAATGGTATTAATCCCCTATGGTCAACCTCTGGAACAGGAAATTTTACGACACCTGGAGCCCTTAACACAACTTATAATCGCTCTCCTAATGACTCCTCACAAGCGTTCATCTATTTAAGATTATCGGCTAATAACACGTCATGCCCATCGGTTACTGATAGCTTAAGGTTAGGCTTTTCAATAACAACTATTGATGCCGGTAAAGACACTGTGGCTTGTTCAAATGATACTAGCATTAAATTAAATGCTGTTAACGGAGGGTATAATTCTGTTATTTGGACTTCTGTGGGTAGTGGTACTTTTTTTAATTCAACCAATTACACGCCAAATTATTCCTTCTCCGCATTAGACCTAACCATGCCTTCCATTAAATTGGTTTTCACAGCAAACACTTCTTGCGGTATTTTTAACGACAGTCTACAGATTCAAATAAATATGGCACCAATAGCCTTTGCAGGCCCAGATCTTACCGTTGGGGGAGCCAATCAATCTATATTATTAGATGGCACAAGTACAAGTGTAGGTATTCAATACAGTTATTTATGGACAACTCTTAATGACGAAGTTGAAATAATTAGTCCTACTCTACTCAAATCAGATGGAATAATACGTAGTCTGCCATCAACAGCAATTCTAAATGTAACTAACAATGGCAATGGTTGTTCGAATAGGGATACACTTACTGTCTTAGAAATAGACGTTGAAGTTCCAAATGCCTTTTCCCCAAATAAGGATGGCACCAATGATTTTTTCAAAATTAAAAATATTGATAACTATCCCAATGCAGTTATAAAAATATTTGATCAATGGAGTAATCTCATCTTTACTGGAGATCCAGCAGGAAGTTCTTTATGGGACGGGACAGCAAATGGGAAAATTAATCCATCAGCTACTTATTACTATCTTTTAGATTTAAAAGTTGCTGGTAAAAGAGAAATAAAGGGATACATCACTATTTTACGATAAATGAAATTTAAATTAATAAGAGTACTATTCTTTTCAACTGTATTATATTTTAGCCATTCAGTGATCTACGCACAATATTCAAACGATTATGCTATGCGATCCTATAACCTCTTTTTTGAAAACCCTGCCTATGCTGGAGCAGCCGACTTATATAACATTTCAACCTCCTATAGAAAACAGTGGACAGGAATTGAAGGTTCGCCAGAACGTTTTTATTTAACGTTTAACAAACCATTTAAACGCAAACATGTTCTAGCCAAAAAAAACGACGCGACTAAAGAACCACATCATGGAATGGGCCTAAAGTTAGAAAACAATAAAGTGGGATTTATAAATGGAATTTCTTTAGAGGGTTGTTATGCTTACCATATACCTGTATTTAAAAAATTCATGTTAGCTGGGGGAATTGGTTTTGGTTTTCAAAATTACAAAATTGACGGCAATCAATACAACTTTGTATTTACAACTTCAGATCCCGTTGTAACAACGTTAAATCATTTTATGCCCGATGGGGAAATAGGAATTAATTTATACAGTCCCAAATTTTTTATTTCCGGTGCGCTAAGGCAAATTATAAGCGATGGTTATTCTTTTTCTAATTCATCCTTTTCCATAGACAATAATAGTAAACAACTTGTAACAGCTATAGGGTGTAGTTTGTCCGTTATGCCTAAATTAAAAATGATTCCAACAGTTTTAAACCGCTCAAATTTTAAATCTCCGTTTACCACTGAAGCGGTGTTAAATTTTGAATACAATAAGTTTATTTACTTTGGATTGGGATACCGACACCAAATTGCAACAAGTTTAAATATTGGATTTAGAGTAATGCATTCGCTTGACTTTATATATTCTTATGATTACACAATTTCAGAATTATCTGGATTAAGCGGTAGTTCGCATGAAATATTGCTTCGCCTACATAAACCTACTCCGATTAAAGTTGATTATCCGTCCGATTATTGGTAATAATTAATTTTCAATTTGTATCAACCGTTATAAAATTTTTAGTGATAGAATAATCTAACGTATTCTATCACTAAATTAATTTACTATTTATAGGAAACCGAACCACCAATAGCCTTCTGTCACTATGCAACACTAGCAGCGCAGATACCTCTGCATACTTTTTTCTCCTGCAACTTTCTTCCTGTGTTGAGTAGGATAGAATAACTTTTAGCTTTAAATAGTTAGACAGAAGTCAGCGGTGTGCTACGTAGAAACATGATACAGGAGAAAAGCTCCTGCATCGGCGGAAACTTAAAATTACCCCCTATACCCAAACAATTTCCTTTCTTTAATCGCTTTACCTACCGATTCGGGCACCATTTCTTCCCAGCCTGCTTCACCTTTTTTTATCATCTCGATTACTTTGTCCGAATAAATATGCAATATCTCAGAATCAAAATTAGCTACGTCTTTTAATCGATTGTTCGCCTGTAAATAATGATAAAGATGCTCCAAGTTTTTAGGAACTTCAAAATTTAACGAATTACAAATTTCTCCTGTATCCGCTTTTCGTGAAGGGTAAATATAAAGTTTTACATTTCTACTGAATAAGGCACTGAAGGACTCTAGGATTCCACCTTTCAGATTGGTATAATATTTTTCATTGAAAATATCAGCCAAATTAAATGGGCCTAACACGATTGCAAATTTCAATTTTGTATACCGATTAAAGAAATCTACAAGACGGTAATATTCTTGGTAATTCGAGATGAGTACATACTTACCCAATGACGTTACAATATCTACGCGATCTAAAAAATCTTTATAATCAATCGCTCCTTCGGCTCTAAGATTAGTAAGGGTAAGTTCTGCTACTTCAATAATATTTTCAGGGTCTGTGATGTTTTCATCGCGCACAAACTCTTCCACGCCTGTTTTAAACATATCAATATTTACAAGCGTACAAGGCCTGAAACGTCCTCGGTTAACCATAATATGTTTTTTATAGAATACATCCGCTGGTTCTTTTACACTTCCGCTTGGATCGAATAAGGCGGCATTTGTAAAGCCATGTTGTACCAAACGCAGTGCCATAATGCGGTTGTCTACGGTTGCGAAATCAGGCCCTGAGAAACGGATCATATCAATTTTAACACGCTCTACCGAAAGCGTATCCATGAGCGATTCCAACAATATTTCAGGCGTTTTGTAATGGTACAAACAACCATAAATCATATTTATACCAAAAATTCCAATAGCATATTGCTGCAAAAATGGATCTTTTTCCATCAATCGAATATGCACCACTAATTCACTTGGCTGTGCTTCGGGTGAAGTCTGAAAACGAAAACCCAACCAACCGTGTCCTTGATTTGTTTTGGCATAATTGATGGTAACGACCGTATCTGCAAAAGCAAAAAAACGAGTTTCTTTTCCACGTGTATCATGCAGTCTACTTTCGAGTAAGGTATATTCCCTGTCCACCATCTTCAATACCCTTGGTTCGCATACGTAACGCCCTTTTTCTTCTTTGCCATATATGGCATCGCTAAAAGTCATATCGTATGCAGATATAGTCTTAGCAATAGTCTGAGAAGCGGCACCCGCTTTAAATAAAAAAGCGGCGACTTCCTGCCCCGCTCCTATTTCTGCTAATGATCCGTAGGTAGATTTATCTAAGTTGATTTCTAATGCTTTTACTTTTGGATCTTGTAATCTCGCTTCCATTTTCTCACTCGTTTAGATGTTCAAGGTAGAAAAAATAGTGGAGAATGCAAAAAAGAAGAAATTAGAGCGTATAGTTTTACTGCATTTTAGGGAGTAATTTAAATTTACTACCTATCTTTATACACATGACTTTCAAAACTCCAACATTTTTCAAAACTGGCCACCGCGGTTGTCGCGGATTATATCCCGAAAATACGGTACACGGATTTATCGAAGCGCTAAAACTAGGTGTCAATGCGCTGGAATTTGACGTGGTGGTAAGTAAAGACAGGCAGTTGGTGGTTTCGCATGAACCGTATATGAACTCCGAATTTTGTTTGAAACCCAATGGGACTGAGATAAGCCTTGAAGAAGAATCGAAATTCAACCTTTACAAAATGACCTATGCCGAAATAAAAACATTTGATTGTGGCTTAAAAATTCATCCTCGTTTTCCAAAACAAAAAAAAGAAAAAGCGTATAAACCATTGTTATCAGAAGTCATTTACGAAGTTGAAAAATTTCTAAATGAAAACAATCTCTCCCCTATCCTATACGATATCGAACTAAAATCGGAGGCCTCTGAATACGGCCTTTCACAGCCGTTCCCAGATGTAGTTGCAGCGCTTCTTTTAGCGTTCATTTCAGAGCATAAACTTACCGAAAAAATTATCGTCCGCTCCTTCGACCCTCTTCCACTTCACTATATCCATACCCTAAACCCACTACTTCCAATTGCTTTAATTGTAGAAAATAATTTTCCCGCAAAAGAAAATATTGATTTACTAGGATTCCTACCTTATATGTACAGTCCTGAATTTGGCTTAATTACCGAAAAGGAGATAACCTACCTAAAAGAACGTTCCATTTTGGTAGTACCTTGGACGGTGAATACAACCGATGAAATGAAAAAAATGATACATTTTGGAGTAGACGGCCTAATTACCGACTATCCTGATTTGTTTAAAACAATGGAGATATAGCACTTTAAGGGGTAAAAAGGCATTAAATCTTTTTTTTCGTATAAAATTTTGAATTTTATACCCTTAAAAGGAATCTTTCTTTTTGATAAGCCACAAAATATTTTATTTTTGTAGTTATAATCGCTAGAAAATACAAAAATGAGTGTACTTGTAAATAAAAATTCAAAAGTTATCGTTCAGGGCTTTACTGGTACTGAAGGAACTTTCCACGCAGGTCAGATGATCGAGTATGGGACAAATGTAGTAGGTGGTGT
>JAYSUZ010000036.1:0-10888 GCA_043718845.1 Cytophagales bacterium | reverse complement strand
AAATCACGCAGCGGAAATTCAAGATTTTCTCTTACGGTCATAGAATCGTACAATGCTCCACTTTGAAATAGAAAGCCTACTTTTTTTCTCAATAAATTTAATTTTTCAGTGCTTAATTCAGATACAGTTTCACCTAATAAAATCACCTTTCCTTCGTCTGGAGATAATAAGTTTACGATGCACTTTATTAATACCGATTTACCACTACCTGACTTGCCAAGCACAACAAGGTTTTCTCCTTTCTCAATTTTTAAATTAATATCTTTCAATACATGATTGGTACCAAATGATTTAGTTAGATGTTCTATTTCAGTGACAATTGTTTTCATTTTATATCAATAAATAGACTTGTTAGTTGAACAGAAATCATATCAAGAAGGAATACAGATAATGACCCAATTACGACAGCCGAGTTCGCAGATTCACCTACCCCTTCGGTTCCCTTGTTAGAATTATATCCTTTATAGCAACTAATTAGACCGATTGAAAATCCGAAGAAAAATGTCTTGATTAAAGCTGGAAAAACATCTGCGAATATAAGTTTTTCAAATACTTTTACAAAGAATAGATGAAGGCTAACGTCTCCTTTTATATTTACGCCCATATAGGCGCCGTACAATGAAAATGCATCCGATAGTACTACTAAAATAGGAAGCATAAAAGTGGCAGAAACAATTCTTGTAACAACTATGTATTTAAACGGATTTGTACCTGATACTTCCATTGCATCAATTTGTTCGGTAACTTTCATAGACGCTAATTCGGCTCCAATACCCGAACCTACTTTTCCTGCAAATATTAGCGCCGTAATTACAGGGCCTATTTCACGAACGATTGATACCGCCACCATGGCTGGCAACCAAGATTCCGCACCAAATTTTGCAAGTGTAGGTCGAGATTGAATCGTTAGTACTAGTCCCATAATAAATCCCGTAATCGCCACTAACGGAAAAGACTTATATCCTATCAAGTACGATTGCTTAATAAATTCTTTAAATTCGTAAGGGGGCTTAACTATTTCTTGAAAAAATCGAAAATTAAATTGTGTTAATTTTGCAATTTCTTCAAAAAAAGTAGTTAAATAGCTTATATAACGTTTCTTTATTGTTTGGGTTACGCCCTCTACTTCTTCTTCTACTTTTATTTTATTTTCAGTAGGAAACATTTTCTTAATGAGTATAGTTAGTTATTAAATTTTTTTTAATTCAAATATCTTCTCAAGATCCATGCTATTGTTTCATGTTGTTTCATTATGCCTGTAAGGAAATCTGCTGTTCCTGCATCTTTATTTTCTTCTTCACATGCTACAATGTCTTTTCTTAATTGAATAATTATTATTTCATGATCTACTAAGAGTTCTTTCATCATTTCTTTCTGATTAGGGTATTTGTCAGGATTTTCTTTAAGTCTGGTGAGTTTAGAAAACTCTTTCATTGTTCCGATTGTTTTTTCTCCCAACTTATTTATTCGTTCCGCTACTTCGTCAATTATTATTTCAAGTTCTGTATATTGACCTTGGAATAATTTATGAAGCTCCATAAAACTATCTCCCGATACATTCCAATGAAATTTCCTTGTTTTAATATATAAGATCATTTCGTCTGCTAATGTTAAAGAAAGAACTGTACTGCTTTTTTGTAAATTTTTTTCTGAAATTCCTATTTTTGGTTTCATAACTTTATAGTTTAAATTTTAGTGTTGAAGTATTTATTAGTGGGACACAATTATTTTTAGTGCCAGTGAAAGAGTAGTACATAACCAGTTAAAGTGTATTATTAGCACTCCAAATAGTATTTTCGGTTAGTATGATTCTTCTTATTTCTTATTCCTTATTATCAGGGAGAATCTTTTTTAATAATTTTATTCCTATAGATTTTAGGCCTTCAGAGTTTTCAGTTACTTTATTCGTAACAACCATTTCTAATATAAGTCCTGCAAATTTTAATAAGGGGTTTGCGGCACTTCCTAATACTATTTTTTTAGTTATAAACCCTGTAGCTAAGCCAACAGCAGCGTTAAGAGCATTTGTTTTAAAGTCAGGACCAAGGAGCGTTTCCTTAATTGTGTTTTTAATAATAGTTAGAGGTTTTGTATTTTCATAGGCAATAAAAAACTGTTCTTTTACTAAAGGCCATTCTTGAGCTTGCTGAAATTCTAACTCCTGAATAGCATTTTTTAAATCCAATGAAGTGGTTATTTTTTGCATATACGATTAGTTAAGCACTTGTTTGATAATTGAATTGGTTATATATTTTTTAAGTGGGGGGTGAAATAGTAATAACGCAATACAAATCAGCCCATAGAATAATGAAACAATTATAAATCCGTAATAATTTTTTCCTAAAATACTCCCAATCCAAAGCGCCAAGGCAATAGTTAATGTAAGAATAAATAACGTGAAGAAAATACCAAGAAATAAACGTGAAATTATAGTAGCCGTTATATCAGATGTTTTATCCAGTGTTTTTAATTTCAATAGCGCAATGCTCGTTTTACTATATGCTTCCACTCTTTCTAAAAGAGGTTCTATCAGATTTGAATTAGGTTCCATTAAAGGTGTTTAAATTAATACTTAATTTTTAGGTGCAGGGTGTTCCAAGATATAATTGTCTAATAGTGCATTCAATGAATCATAATAAGAAACTAGACTTTCGGTATTTATTATAGGACTTATTTTATCTGGGATCGTCACGGGCATTTCTTCAATATATTTCGACAATTCTGGATACTTATCCTTAATATGCATCGTTATTTTTAAAATTTTTACATTTAATTCCTCGTCTATAGTATTCATAACTTTAGTAGTACTAGGGTAGAAAAAAATAATTTCAGCAAGTTGATATTTGTTCTAATGTATCATTTTAAAAAATGATACATTAGAACAAATATCCTAAAATTCTAGGCTTTAGGAGTTGTATGCTCCATACATTCAGCTGCTTTTTCTTTTACTGCTTCTATTTCATCTAGAAATATTTTTAATTTTTCTTTTACTACTTCAGAAAGATCATCTCCTCCCATCGCTATTTTTTTTCTTGTTTCACTTCCTTTGTCAGGTGCAAACAACACACCTAAAACACCACCAACAGCTGCACCTAAAAGTAGCGCACCTATTAATTTCATATTGTTAGTTGAATTTTCCATTTTTATATATGTTTATATTTTTAATTAAATTATACGATTTTCCCACCTTGAATAACTCTTAAAATAACTGCAATAACTGCAATGACTAATAAGATGTGAATTATTCCGCCTGTACTGTATCCTATGAAGCCTACAGCCCATACAATGACAAGTATTACGGCTATTACATAAAGTAAATTTCCCATGATTTTTTTATTTAAATTATTAGTTTTATTTTTTAAATTCTATTATTTATATTATACTTAACACTTTATTTAAAAGCGAGAAAAAAGCGCTTCTTTTTATACCCACTACTTATAGTGCTGTTAGTAATGGGTATAAAAAAGTGATAATATTTTTTGTATTTTAATTTAGATAACCATTCAAGTTATTTAACATTTTTTACTGTAAAATCTTTAAACGATTGGCCTAAATCGTCCATATCATGATTAAATTCAGTTTTAAATTTTTCCCAATTTTCTTTCCCATCCGCTTTGTAATCGTCCATTTTTTTTCTAAGATCTGTATTTTTTTGTTCCAGTTCAGCTACTCTTTCTTTGTAATCTTCTCTTGCCTCTTGTTTTTCATTTTCTTTTCTAGCTTTAAATTCTGCAATACTTTGATTATTAGCGGCGATTCTTTCGGCTGTTTCCGTTCTGTATCTTTCAATTTCGATTAGGTATTCATCGTTTGCTTCTGCTAGTTCTCTGTTCGCATCACTTACATTATTTTGGGCATTTTCTATTTTTTCTGAAGGAGTATTACAGCTTATCAACATTCCACTTATAGCAAAGGTCGATGCTGCGATTATTAAATTTAGTTTTTTCATAGGTTTAGTTTTTTTAGTTTTAGTTTGTAAAATCAAGTAATTGACAGTTTTTCTGATTAAGTACTTATAATGCTTCGATAATTTTATGTAATTCTTCTTTTGTTTTTCCAAGTTTAGTTTGAAGTCTTCCTAAAAGTTCATCTTTTTTTCCTTCTATCAAAAGTAGGTCACTATCCGTAAGTATAGCAAATTTTTGTTTCAGCTTACCTTTTATTTGATTCCAATCGCCTTTAATTTCTGTTGAATTTTTCATAATGTAGTTTGTTTAGTGTTCTTTTTTTTTAGTACACAAAGGTGTTAAAATAAGCGCAGTATAGGTTATACTACTTCTATAATAAGTTGCATCATTCACACTTCTATTTATTTTGTATTTTAATGGATGATAAGGTTGAGCAGGAAAAAAAATCTTACACAATAATAAAAATAAGGTGCATTTCTACTACCGCATATACTACTTGCGGCAGTAAAAAAAAAGGATTAAAATATAGTTTAGTTTGCCGGGATGTAAATGTCAAATGTAGCTCCTTTGTTCAATTCTCCAGTAGCAACAATAATTCCGTTGTGATTTTCTACTATTTTTTTTACAATAGCAAGTCCTATTCCTGTTCCGGCATATGCTTCTTTGCCATGAAGTTTTTGAAATACACCAAAAATTCGATCGCTGAAATGAGGCTCGAACCCAATGCCGTTGTCGGCTACTTTAATGTGAAAATAATTTTTGGAAGCAGAAAGTCGCTCGTTATTCAATTTGCTTCCTTTCGCTATGCTGCTCGTTAGGTTAATATGTGCGGGTCGTTCTGGATCTGAAAATTTTAGCGCATTGCTGATAAGGTTATAGAGCAATTGGCGAAATTGAAACGCAATAATATTGGCGGAACCTAAATCTGTGGCTTCTATAGTGGCTTTTTTCTCTTGTATAGTATCTTTTAGCTCCGCCTTTACTTCGTCTAAAATTGTAGTAAGTGCTGTTTTTTCAAACTTAAGTTCGGTAGTGCTGATTCTTGAAAAGGCCAATAAATCGTCAATAAGCTGTTGCATTCTTCCTGCAGCCAATTGCATTCGTTCGAAATTGTGTTTGCCGTTCTCTGATAAATTATTGTGCTCATTTTCAAGAATTATGGTGACAAAGGTTTGTATTTTTCGCAACGGCTCCTGCAAGTCATGGCTGGAGATGTAGGTAAAAGCTAGAAGTTCTTTATTGGCAATAATTAATTCCGCTGCACGTTTTTCTTTTTCATCGTTTTGGAAGGCCAGTTCTGAGTTGGCAATAATTAATTCCGCCGCGCGTTTTTCTTTCTCATTATTTTGGAAAGCCAGTTCTGTATTGGCTATAATTAATTCTGCAGCACGTTTTTCTTTTTCATTATTTTGGAAGGCCAGTTCTTTGTTGGCGATACTTAATTCTGCCGCACGTTTTTCTTTTTCATCGTTTTGGAAAGCGAGTTCTTTGTTGGCAATAATTAATTCTGCTGCACGTTTTTCTTTTTCATTGTTTTGAAAAATAAGTTCTGTATTGGCAATGATTAATTCTGCAGCTCTTTTTTCTTTTTCATCGTTTTGGAAAATAAGTTCTTTGTTGGCAATGCTTAATTCATTAGCCCGTTTTTCTTTTTCATCGTCTTGGAAGGCTAATTCTATATTGGCAATTCCTAATTCCGTAGCCCGTTTTTCTTTTTCTTCGTCTTGGAAAGCGAGTTCCTTATTCGCAATACCTAACTCTACAGCACGTTTTTCTTTTTCATCGTCTTGAAAGGCTAATTCTATATTGGCAATCCCTAATTCTGCCGCACGTTTTTCTTTTTCCTCGTCTTGGAATGCCAGTTTCTTATTGGCAATTCCTAAATCTATCGCTAATTTCTTTTTCTCTTCTTTTTGAGAAGCAAGTTCTTTATAGGCAATTAGTAATTTATTTTCGATTGTTTCATTTGGGTTGTCCATAATAGTTTCTTTAAATTTCGATAGTATTTTTCATAAAATGTACCAAATCAGCTCTAACTTAAAAAGCTATTTTGAACGGTAAGGACAAAATTCTCTCTGCTCGGTTGTGAACTATTTTCTTTTGAAATTAAGGTAAGCGTTTGTTGTATTATTTTTTTGAACTGTAAAAATTCGGATGGTTTTCGGATAAAATAATGAGCTCCATTTTTATACAATTGATTTATGACCTCTTTTTCGTAAGAGGTCGAAAATATTATAACGGGCAGTATTCTTAGTGTTTCATTGAGTTTTATCTCAGACAAACATTCAAAGCCATTTTTGCGTGGCATATTAAGGTCTAAGAAAAGAGCGTGAGGAAGCTGGTAAGACTCAGAGGTCAGTAGTTGCATGAGTTTTTCTCCATCATGCACCACTTTTATATTCGTAGGCTGTATTAGTTCTTCTGCCGCGATTCTAAAAAAACTACAATCGTCAATGTCGTCGTCTGCCAATAATATAGTTAAGTGTTTTAAATCCATTTCTTTCTTTTATCTCCTATTTCCTGCATTAAGAATGTATTTCAAAGAATTTTTTGAAGTTGTTTTTTCCGACGCTATTGGAAGTGCGTGGTTTATAACTTGTTTGAGTTGTTCTAAATCGTTGGGTTTGTGGATGTATACATTTACGCCGCCCTTAAAGAGTTTGTCTATTGTTTCCCAAGAGTTGGTGGTCGAAAACATGACGATAGAAAGGTCTTTTAGTTTTTTATTTTCTTTTATTTCTACTAAACATTCCAATCCATTTTTTCTAGGCATATTGATGTCTAGAAAAAGGACATGCGGAATATTGGTGGAATTTACAGAAAGGTAGTTCATCAATTCTTCGCCATCGTTTACGATAGTCAGATTTGTAGAAAGCGGCAATTGGTTCAACGCCTGTTTGAAAAAATGACAGTCATCGGAATCGTCGTCGGCAAGTAAAATGTTTATTTTTTCGTGAGGCATAATTTAAAAAGTTAGGTTAATTTTTATAATTTAGGTCTACTTTATTAGTTAGCTATTTTTTTATTTTCCACTATTTTTTCCAGTGTATTTTTAATAATTTCTTTAAGTTGATTAATTGTACTGGGCTTTCGAATGTATTCTTGAGCACCAATATCATAAAGCATGGTTATTATATTTTGTTCATAGTTTATGTCTCTCACATAAGACGTGGAAAACATTACTACCGCTATATCTTTGAGTTTTTCATTTTCTTTTATTTCGCTTAAACATTCGAAACCGGTTTTTCGCGGCATACTAAGGTCTAAGAAAAGGATGTCGGGCAGCTTGTCTGTATTTTCAAAAAGATAGGCCATCAATTGCTCTCCATCACGCACTATAGTAAGTGTATTTTCTATGGAGAGTTCGCCTAGCGCTTTTTCAAAGAAAAAACAATCGTCTATATCGTCGTCGGCAAGGAGAATATTAAGAGGAGTGGGGTTATTGAGTTTCATTTAGGTGGAATCCTATAGCAACAAAATTGCTAAATTATACAACCAAGAGTGTTGTATAATTTAGCAATTTTGTTGCACAATTCACACATTTTGATTTTACGAGTGTTTAGTCGTTCTTATCGTCTAGCAACTGAAGTATTACCGTACGAATAGATTCTTTAAGTTGTTTGAAATCAAAAGGCTTACGAATAAAATGGTATGCCCCAATATCGTAGAGCATATTTATTATATCTTTTTCATAATTTAAATCTCTTGTATAGGAGGTCGAAAAAAGGATTACGGTGATTTTTTTTAGTTTTTCATTTTGTTTTATTTCCGTTAAACATTCAAATCCTGTTTTACGGGGCATATTAAGGTCAAGGAAAAGGACATTGGGTAGCTGTTCTATGTTGTCAAAAAGATAACTCATAAGCTCTTCGCCATCATGAACTAAGGTGAGTTCTGTTGATATGGGCAATTCGGCTAGTGCTTTATTAAAAAAGAAACTATCGTCTTTGTCGTCTTCGGCAAGTAAGATTTTGAGTAGTGTTGATTTAGGCTTCATTGCTTTTTGGGAAAAGAAAGTGATCGTTTTTTTAAGTACTTAACGTATTTCGGTATTCGATTTTTGAATACTTATACTACAAAGGATATACGCTTACATTCTATCCATGTACCAACGCAATTCTTTTTCCATTTTTTTATAGGTGAAGATGGTTGTAATTATTTTTTGTAACCGCACAAAGGCGGTTTCGCTTTTTACTACATAATCAAATGCTCTATGGTGCATGCAATTTACAGCTACCTCTATTTTGTCCTGAGAGGAAAGCATTATGACGGGAATATCCGAATTGAATTCTTTTATTTTATCCAAGGTTTCTAGTCCATTCATTACATTCGCTTCAATTCCATCGAGGTGGTAATCCAGTATGATTACATCAGGTTTTTGGGCTATGCTGGCTATACAACGTTCTCCTGTTGGAAACGTTGAAATAGTGAAGTCGGCATGCTCCATAAATTCAATTTCCAATGATTTTAAAAACACGGCATCGTCGTCCACTAAGAAAAGTTTTATTTTTTCGTTACTCATTTTTTTGTGTTTTTTATTTTGTTTAATTCATTTTCTAATTCACTACACGCTTGGGTACAAATATGTTCAAGCTGCGCTACTAGGCTGTGTATCTCCTCTGTCTGCTGCAATGAATTTGCATATTCGGATATTTTTCGAGCCATATTTTCGTATTCTTTATTAATTCCCATTATCGAAAACGAGGGAATCATTTTATGTACTGCTAAGTGTAGGGTATTCCAATTTTTTTCCTCCAAACTTTGTTTCATTGATTTTATCAAATCAGGAGTCTGGTCTAAATAAAGGGTAATCATCTCCGTCATCAATTTGGGATTTGATTTTGTACGCCGCATCAAGTACTCAAGGTCTGTATAGTTTGATTTTACACTTTCTGAGGGAAGTTTTTTTACATCGAGGAGCGGAGCCTTTTTTTTAACCAATCCTATAATTTTGTTGTACAACAGTTGTTCATCAACAGGCTTTGCTATATAGTCGTTCATACCTACAGCCTTGCATTTCTCTAAATCTACCGTGGTTACATCTGCGGTTAGGGCTATAATAGGAATTTTAGAATGCAGTGTAGTACGTATGTATTCTGTAGCTTCAAATCCATTCATTTCGGGCATTTGCAAATCCATTAAAATAATATCATACGTTTTGGTTTGCAATTTTTCTACGGCTATTTTTCCATTATCGGCTATATCGCGCTCAAAGCCAAAGTCGTCTAGCAACGTTTTCATCAGCAGTTGGTTTAGTACCATGTCTTCTACTACCAACACTTTTATAGCTCTAATTTCCTTGTCCATCACTTCCGTGCTAAGTTCTACTTCTGCTGCTTTATCTGTTTTTTTAAAATCGAGGTGGAAACAAAATGTAGACCCTTCGTCTAATTTACTGGTTACTTTAATTACTCCCCCTTGCGATTCTACTAATTGTTTTACAATTGCCAATCCTAGGCCTGTTCCTCCATACAACCTAGAAGTGTTACTGGTAGCTTGTTGGAAGTCGTCAAAGATGCTATTTATTTTATCTTCTGAAATTCCAATCCCAGTATCAGAAATCGAAAATTCAATAGTCACGTTATCGTCGTCTTCTTTCACTAAATCCACTTTTAATGAAATACGTCCATTTGTTGTAAATTTTACCGCATTGCTTAATAGGTTTAGAATAATTTGGTGCAAGCGTACCGAATCGCCAAGCAGTACTTCAGGAATATTAGCATCGTAAATTTTTACTAACTCTAAATTTTTTTCTTGAATTTTGGGTTCAAACAAGTGAAGTATAGAAGAGATAGAAGACAGCATTTTGAAAGGTATTTTTTCAAAAGACATTTTACCTGCGTCTACTTTTGCCAAATCAAGTATATCGTTTATAAGTACAATCAAGGCATCACCACTTATTTTTATAGCGGTCAGGTATTCTTTCTGTTTGGAGGATAAGTCTGTTTTTAAAATTACTTTAGTAAATCCAATAATAGCATTCATGGGTGTTCTTATTTCATGACTCATGTTGGATAGAAATTGTTGTTTCGCCTTTACCGCATTTTCTGCTATTTTAGTGGCCAATTCAGCTTTTTGTTTTGCCTCTTCGGCAAGTTCAGAGGAGAGTTCGGCTACTGTTTTCGCCTCTGTTAATTTTTGTTCGTATTTTTTTTGTTCAGTAATGTCGCGCGCTACGATTACTGCTCCAAGAATATTTCCTGTGTCGTCTTTATAAACAGATCCGTTGAATAATACGTCGGTCAGCTCTCCGTCTATTATTGTTAGGGGATAGTCTGCTACAAATCCTTTTGTAAATACTTCTTGGTATACCGCACTGGCTTTTAAGGGATCTGTAAAATAATTTTTAAAGTCACTACCTCTCAATTTTTCACGTGGTACACCTGTTACGAGTACCATGGCTTCGTTCATATCCGTAATTTTCCCTTCGGGACTAATGGTGATTAAAGGATCTCGGCTTGCCTCTATTAAGCTTAAGGTATATTGAGAAAGTAATTTTTTAGAGGTGATATCGGTTCTTATTGTAATATATTGGTAAATTTCGCCTTGTTCGTCTAGGAAAGGGACAATAGTGGTATCTAACCAACAAAATGTTCCGTCTTTGCATTTGTTTTTTATTTCATTACTCCATATTTTTCCCTGCGAAATTTCATTCCACATTTTAGTCATGAATTCTTTTGAGTGGTACCCCGAATTTAGGATACGATGATCTTGGCCAATCAATTCTTCTCTACTGAATTTTGATACTTTACAAAAATTATCGTTTACATAATTGATAATCCCGTATTTATCGGAAATAGAAACAATGGAAGATTTCTCAAGTGCTAATTTGTATCCTGATATTTCTTTTAAACTTTTTTCTAACTCAATTTCTATTTTTCTTTTCTCGGTTACATCTCTTGCAGCAGCAAAAACGCCAAGTACTTCTCCATTGTCATCCTTATATATGGAAGCATTGTAAAGTACATCGGTCAATTTCC
>JAYSUZ010000350.1:0-2776 GCA_043718845.1 Cytophagales bacterium | reverse complement strand
AAAAGGATAAAAAACCAAGATAAGATTTTATCCCATAAGAGGTATTCGGGAAAGTAAAAATAGATTATTGAAAACAACGAAAGTGCCTTTAAAAATATACTAATGTAGCCGCTTATCTTTCCTTCGCCTATTTTTGTTGTTTGGGATAAATGTAGTGCTTAAACTTGATCTGCTATTTGTCTTAATAATTGCCACCAGCGTAAAGGCAAGTTTTTATTATTAAACTTCATAAGACAAACGATGACGACTTTTTCTTTTGGGTTTATATATATTTGCTGGCGAAACATACCTACGGCCATATAATCCCCAACTTGTTTGTCTCCAATAAACCAATTGTTGTTGTATCCAACATTCTCTCCCAATGCGTTCGTTACGGCCGTCGAGCGGTTTATCCAGTTGCTGTCCATCACTTGTTCGGTGCCCCACATGCCTTTATTAAGATAGAGCTGTCCAAATTTTGCGTAATCTCTCGGCGAACCGCCAAAACAGCAAAACGACCTAGTATGCTCCGTTTTGTGGTCGTAGGCCCATACCGTCGAATCGCAGGTGCCTATTTTTGTCCAAATTTTCTCGGAAAAATACTGATGTAGTTTCCTGCCCGTAGCCCGTTCTAGTATAATCCCAACAAGAATCGTATTAATATTTACGTATTCCAGTTGTTCGCCTGGTATATAATTAAAATGAAGCGCCTTGAGTACTTTTTCTATCTTTCCATAATACGCATTGGTAATGCCGTCTATTTCGGATCGGAGGCCAGAAGATTGATTTAACAAATGATTGATAGTTAGTTCGTCGAAATTTTTATGGTAATTAAGTTCGGGAAGATATTTTTTTGCCAAATCGGTTGAAGCGGAAATATATCCTTCTTTTATTGCTACCCCAAGCGCTGCCGATACGAAGGACTTGGCAATGGAAAAGGTTGGATAAGGCTCGTACGTATCAATACTTGGGTCGGTATAATCAAAGACTACGGTATCGTTTTTTATTACTAAAAAATGGCTGGCTTTTTGAGCCTTTAAAAAAGTTTCTAAACGGGTTTTAATCAACGGAACTTTATGTGTCCAATTTAAGAGATAAATAGGTTTTTTTTCCGTACGTTCTTTGAACGCATAACAAGTGGTGGCATGCTGAACCTCTTCGTGCTTGAAACGGTGTATGTCTTTCTCGTCCGGAATCATGTATAAAAATGCCTGATAAGGCAAGCAGCTAGGCAAACTAAGAGAGAGCAACAGTGCGAGCGCTATTTTTTTTGCAAAACCGTTGAAGAAAGACATAAAAGCGTCTAGAATTAATTTCATTTAATAAACAGGCAATTTTGCCGTAAAGGTAACGTTTTTATTGTTCTGGTAAAAAGAGGTTTTTACCGAGCTCTTTTCCGATGGCGCAACAAGTGAGGGCGCAGCGCGTTGGTTGTTTTTGCGATCAAAACAGTAAGCTTGACGGTAGAAAAAGAACTGTATAGGCTCGTTATGTCCCTTTTGTTCTAAAGGTTGAGCGCCCCTACTGAATATCGACAATCAAGCCCTACAGCCTTATATTCTATTCCCAATCCTAAAGCAAAACCAGCATCGGAGTTTTTATAGACACTATTCATTTCTCCAGCCTTCACACCGTGGACTTTTGTGGGAGCCAGTCCGCTATTGATTGGAATGAAGCTAGAAAAAATAAAACTGCAATAATAATCTTGGGCAAATGTTTCATAAAGTAGAATTATATAAGCCTATTGAATAAGAAAGCAATAAACATAGCCCTTCGATAGAACAAAACGAAAGTTACACGCCTGTTTTACGCTTATCTTAAGAATAATAAAATGGCGGTATGGATATTGTTTAATACCTTGCGAGACAAATTATATACGTACACTACTTATTTTATTCCCTATTATTATGAGCCCAACTAAAATTTTTCTTATCGTTTCTTCTTTGGTTATTTCTATTACAGCCCTTCAAGCCCAGAGTTCCAAACCTGTAGTGGAAGGTTCTTGGAAAATTAAATCCCTAAAAGACGGAGGGAAGATGATTGATATGAGTGCAAAAGAGACCTCTATCGCAATCGATTCTAAAGGAAAGACGCTAGCAGCCTATGTGGGCTGTAACAGGCATTCGGCAAATTTTGAATTTATCACCTCCGACATGATCAAGCCTTTAATCCTAACCGCCACGAGAAAGTCTTGTTCGGACAACTTGGAAGCGCTAGAGAGCTCCCTACGTTTTGCCCTTGAGGAAACAAACTCTGTTCGCAAAAATGGAGCGAAAATAGAGTTTTATAAAAGCAACGATTTGTTAATGGTGCTAGAGCGAATCGTTGATAACGGCAAGAAGAAAAAGAAATAAGACTATATAATATTCTTATTCACGACCATTTTGCCTATAAAGTCAATCTCTTGTTCTATTTCTATCCATGATTTACAGCCACCATGCGAAGGAAGAATATCTATTTCATAAATTTGTGGTAATTGAAAAGTCTGGACCACAAGCAGGTTCAGACTTTTATTCCATCGTTCAAAACGCTCTCGTATAATTTCTTCTTTCCATGCATGCCAAGGATTAAGTTTGGCAACGGACTCCCAATCGGTAAGGATAACAGAATCGGCTACCTCGGCATAGTATTGGATCTTTACTTTGTCTGGGGTGGAATGAAATTTGGCACCGTCCAGAAACGGAACCCACTGTGGTTTTAAGGTTGTTTCCGCTTGATGGAACAGGGTAGGATAGAGAAGAAATTTTTTACCTTTAAGGTCAAAATCTCCTTTATCTTCCGAAATACCGCCTTTGCG
>JAYSUZ010000349.1:0-6037 GCA_043718845.1 Cytophagales bacterium | reverse complement strand
CAATAATAGAAAATAAAATTCCCATAGCAGCGATCAGCATAGGTAAAAGGATTGGAGACATCCCACCAAAATGATCTGTCATCGCATTTGTTTCTCTTCCTAAAACCATGGTAGCTAAAACCGTTGCTACATAAGAACCGAAAAGGTCAGCGCCCATACCGGCTACGTCGCCTACGTTGTCGCCTACGTTGTCTGCAATAGTAGCAGGGTTACGAGGGTCGTCTTCAGGGATACCTGCTTCTACTTTACCAACTAAGTCAGCACCAACATCAGCAGCTTTTGTATAAATACCTCCACCCACACGCGCAAATAAGGCGATGGATTCAGCACCAAGAGAAAACCCTGTTAATACTTCAATAGCTTTGGCAAGGGCTTCGCTGTATTCTTTTGTACCTGCAGGAATACCAGATACAAAGGCAAAATAAAGCAAGATGAATAATGTACCAAGACCAAGTACTGCTAAACCGGCTACGCCCATTCCCATTACAGAACCACCTGTAAAAGAAACTTTCAAGGCATGAGAAAGGCTTGTACGAGCTGCTTGTGCCGTTCTTACATTGGCTTTCGTAGCGATACGCATGCCGATAAAACCTGCCAAGGCTGAAAACACAGCCCCTATAACAAAAGCCAATCCAATTAGAGGACTAGAATTTTCGTGTGAATAGCCCATGATGGCAAGAAGAATAGCTACAATCACTACGAAGTAGCTAAGTATTTTGTATTCTGCTTTCAGAAACGCCATTGCACCGTCGGCAATATATTTCGCTATTTCTGTCATACGTTCGTTACCAGCATCTTGCTTCGTAACCCAAGCGGCTTTCCAGAAGGTGTACAGCAATGCTATCACACCAAATACTGGAACTAAATAAACAATTTCATTCATATTTTTAATTTTTATTCTATTGTTAGGGGGACAAAAATACAACTTTAGTTTAATTTACAATTCATTTATATTGGAAAATATTCAGAATAAATTGCACTTATTATAACTTTTTCAAGAAAATGAGTAGATAAGGGAAAAAACGGTACAATTCGCCGATAAAAATCTAACTTGTAGCATGATAAATAGTGTAGAGGTACTTGCAAAACTAGGCATAGAAGAAATCAACCCGAGCTGGAGCACAGGGCAACTGTCTGGAGCGCTAGGGATTGGCGAAATTCGCAAGGTATACAGTCCTGTAGATGGGCTACTTATTGCATCCGTTGCTATGGCTAGCGAGGACGCATACGAAGAAGTGGTGAAGACCTCGCTTAAGGCATTTGAAGAATGGCGACTAGTGCCGGCACCGAAACGTGGGGAGCTCGTGCGCCAAATAGGCGACCAATTGAGAGCGTATAAAGAACCGTTAGGCGCCTTAGTCTCTTATGAAATGGGCAAAATCCTACAAGAAGGATTGGGCGAAGTACAAGAAATGATTGACATCTGCGACTTTGCCACAGGCTTATCTCGCCAACTCTACGGACTTACGATGCACTCGGAGCGTGTAGAACACCGGATGTACGAACAATACCACCCTCTTGGTGCGATAGGTATTATTTCCGCTTTCAACTTTCCTGTAGCCGTATGGGCGTGGAATGCTATGTTGGCCGCTGTTTGTGGCGATGTTTGTATTTGGAAGCCTTCCGAGAAAACACCGCTTACGGCATTGGCTTGTCAGCATATTATAAAAGAGGTTTTAAAGAAAAATAATGTTCCCGAAGGAGTCTTCAACGTCATTATTGGCGATGCTTCAATTGGAGAGCGTATGGCGAAAGACGAGCGTTTGCCCCTTATCTCTGCTACCGGTTCGGTACGAATGGGCAAGAAAGTGGGTGCGGTAGTAGGCGCCAGATTAGGGCGAGCATTATTAGAACTAGGCGGAAATAACGCTATCATTATCTCCGAAAACGCCAATCTTGACTTAGCTTTGCGGGCTGTAGTGTTTGGAGCAGTAGGCACCTGCGGGCAACGCTGTACCAGCACTCGAAGACTTATAGTACACGAATCGGTATATGAAACCGTAAAAAGCAGACTCCTGAAAAGTTACGAGAATTTACCCATTGGCAATCCATTAGAACAAGGCATACTGATAGGGCCACTCATAGACAAAGAAGCCGTAAATGGCTTTCTAGAAGCTCTAAAAGCGGCAGAAAAAGAAGGCGGAAAAATAATAATCGGAGGCACTGTACTAAATGACGGAATATTTGCCAATGGAAATTATGTAAAACCAGCTATTGTGGAAGCTGAAAATAATTTCGATACCGTACAAAAAGAAACGTTTGCACCTATCTTATATCTAATAAAGTACAACGGTTCAATAGAGGAGGCTATACGGTTGCAAAATGGCGTTCAACAAGGATTGTCGTCCGCACTGTTTTCTACCAATATGATGGAAACAGAGCGTTTTTTAGCACAAAGTGGCTCAGATTGTGGCATTGCAAATATCAATATAGGAACATCTGGCGCCGAAATAGGCGGTGCTTTTGGAGGAGAGAAGGAAACAGGCGGCGGCAGAGAGTCTGGTTCCGATGCATGGAAAGTATACATGAGAAGGCAAACCAATACTATTAATTTTGGAAATCAAATACCTCTGGCACAAGGCATAAAATTTGATCTTTAACAGACATTGTCCCTTTAAAAGATAGGTATAACAAATATATTATATAAAATACGTGTAATAAATTTGTTATATTTACATACTTTCCTATCTTTAGGCTTGCAAATTTTGAAAATTTAAGGGAATGGCGGTAGAAATTATTAAATATCACAATGTAATGTTAATCGATGATAATGAGATTGATAATCTTATTAATCAGAAGATGATTGAAGCTTCCAATATTTGCGAGAATATATTTGTTCATTCTGGAGCAAAAGGAGCGATAGAATTTTTAAAAAATATTGAAAAATTAGCCAAAGGGCCTTTAGATTTATACCTCCCCGAAGTAATTTTCCTGGATATAGACATGCCCCTTATGGATGGGTTTCAATTTTTGGATGAATTCGAAAAATTGTCTGATTTAATAAAAACGAACTGTAAAGTTGTAATGCTTACATCATCATTGAACCCTCAAGACATGAACAAAGCGAAAAAGAACAAATACGTCCTGAAATACTTGAACAAACCACTTACACAAGAAAATTTAAAGAAAATTTAAAGAAAATTAATTTTCTAGTAGATATAAAAAAAGCCTCGATTAATCGGGGCTTTTTTTATATCTACTACTATTTTATTGTGACAATCTATTTACAAAATCCTCGTCTAAGCGAATAAAATTAAAGGGAGAATAATAGGTTGGTTTCACTTTCAGCAACTTCGCAACTTCCACAGAAATTTTTACCGACTTCCCTTTTTTAACGGGGTTTATCGAAGCTTTAAATATTTTCAAATAAAGTACGATATGTTGGCATTTATCTTTTCCAAGAAGTCTGATTTGACGTTGAATACTATTTGTAAGTTGATTAAATAAGTCAGAATCCTTCATTAAACAATATTGCAGTGCCATGAATATCTTAACTTCCAGCAACGTATAGGGAAGTTTTTTTAAGCTTTGCTCGTTCAGCATATTATTAATCCACCTTGCCGCTTCATCGTATTTTCCTGCGTAGTAACAACAGGTAGCACGATAAATAATATATAAAACATGCTGAGGCACATTACTTTTATCTACTTCAAATTCTTCAAAGAGCCCTTTACTTTCATCGTACAGCAACCCTTCGCTACCCAAAGCTCTACTTTTATTTAATTTTGTAAGTAAAAATTGCGGAGGAAACGTATACAAGCCATAATTGGTAAGCAAACTACTTACATTTTCATTCACATTATCAAAATTACTTTCCGACTTTCTATACGTATCAATCTTGTAATAATATTCTAATTTTAAATATTCAAATACCGGCTTAAGGTGAAAATACGTTGCATCAAGAAAATACAAATCAAAGATACCTTGTACCTTCTCAAATACAGCCTCTATTGATTCGCCCTCTTCGGAGTCTGCAACGGCAGTATCTACGTCTACAAATATTCTATGAAAAACACTTACGCAACTCTGATACACAAACAGACGGTGCGACTTATATAAATTACCTACATTATCAATTTCATTTTTCAACAATACCAATGCTTGTTGTTCTATGCCGTCTTGCGTAAATAAATAGTCTCCATAACGATAAAAATATTGGGCAACAAGTTCTTCGGCCTTATCTACCGCCAACATATAGGCTATATGCTTATTATAAAGTTGAGAATAATTATAATAATCAGGCGTGCCAATATGCAGTTTTTTTAAGTTTTTATAAATAATCGTCAGCTCACTTGATAAGTCATAATCCATCAACTCCTTTTCTAATTTTTTGAGCGTTGCGATGGAAATTGCTTTCTTTTTTGTGAAAATAATTTCATTTATAGTCGCTACCTTTTTCAGCAAAGAAATCCTCGGAGTCTCCATTTGTTGGAGTAGGTGCTCTTCTATTTTTTGATTCAGCCTTGAGCGAAGCGTGTAATAGGCGTTACTATTTACATTCAGTTCGCCCATTATTTTGCTATCGGTAAGCTGTTTTTCGCGCATAAATTTCAATAAGTGCCCTGACTTTTCGGCATTGCTCTCAATCAAAGAATCGAAAATAGCAGTAAAATCTGCTATTGAAAGCTGTTTTATTATATTTTTTAATTTTGACATAACTTAATGAATAGCAAGAAGACAATAAACAGATGTACCCTAAATTTTAACTTGGCGTTACTAAACTACAAAAAAAAATCCAAAAACAAGTAATTATAAATCAGGACTTTTGATTGGTAAATAATCATTTTTTTGCAGCCAATGTTCTCTACTGAAAAACCTACTGCACAACCAACCTTTTTCTTTCAGTTCTAACGGCTTATACGCATGTATTTCTTTAGGGTTACGTGCCGTAAAATATAAATCATCGTCTGTAAAGATCAACGAGTAATATTTTCCTGCGTTTTGGACCGTTAAATCAGCAAATGGCAATTCCTCGTTAAAATTGTAGTCCGAAGAAGCGACACTTTCTAGTATTTTTTTACTCAAATACCAGTCACGATTTTGTTTACTGGGGATACTTTTAGAAGGCTTATACATGCCTGAAGAAACCTGCCATGAATATTCAAGGTACTTCTTCAACATCCTTGGCCCTTCGTTCAAGCTTCCTTCCACTACCAATTGTTGCGGCAGTATACTGGCCACAACATATACTTTATCCTTTGCTCGGGTAATTGCTACGTTTAATCTATTCTCCCCTCCGTCTTGGCTCAAGCTCCCAAACTGCATGGTAAAGCGCCCATTAACACTAGGTGCATAACCAATTGAAAAAATAATTATATCTTTTTCATCCCCTTGTACATTTTCAATATTTTTCACGAACAGCCCTTCTGGTAATAAAATTCCATGAGCAACCGTATAGGCTTCCAATAAATCCACAATCAACGCCGCTTGTTTGAAATTAAAGGTAATGACCCCTATACTCTTTGTACGATCTAACTTCAACGAAGCAACTACCAATTCAACTACTTTCAACGCCTCTTCCCTATTGGTATTATGCTGCCAAACACCTTTCACTGAAATATAGTTTATAGAAGGATCCTGATTGTTTATCTCCGAAAAATAAGGAATCAACTCTAGCGAATGATTGTAGAAATGAGTATTCGAAAAATCAATCAGGTCTAATTTTCGACTTCTGTAGTGGTTTTTCAACTGAACTGTTGGCAAATACTTACTTGTCAAATCGAGTAGCGATTCTATTTCCAGATCGGGCGTATCGTCCGTTTCGTCTTCCCATCGGGCTTGGTATAAATCATTCGGTTTTAGCTGCTTACTATCGCCTGCTATGACCACTTGTTTGCCTCTATACATAGACGGCAATCCCTGCTCGGCAAAACACTGTGACGCTTCATCAAAAATGACGAGATCAAATACTACATCCATCGGAAAAAGTGCAGAGGCAGACTCTGGAGACACCATCCAGCAGGGCAGTAAATCAAAAATTTCATGACGATATTCCTGAATAATTTTCCTTAAAGGCCACAAACGTTTTTTCTTGGAA
>JAYSUZ010000348.1:0-6039 GCA_043718845.1 Cytophagales bacterium | reverse complement strand
GCCACTCATCACTGCTATTTGGGCGGTAGGCCAAGCATACATCAATCTAGGATCATACGCTTTTCCGCACATAGCGTAGTTTCCTGCACCATACGAATTTCCTATTACTACTGTAAATTTAGGCACTACAGAATTTGCCATTGCACTTACCATTTTTGCGCCGTCTTTTATAATTCCTCCTTGTTCGGAACGTGAGCCTACCATAAAGCCAGAGACATCGTGCAAAAATAATAATGGAATTTTTTTCTGATTACAATTCATAATAAAACGGGCTGCTTTATCGGCGGAATCGGAATAGATAACACCGCCCATTTGCATTTCATTCTTCTTCGTTTTTACCACTATCCGCTGATTGGCTACGATGCCTACTGCCCAACCTTCTATTCGCGCCAAACCACACAGTATTGTTTTGCCGTAAAGCTCTTTGTATTCCTCAAAATCTGAATTGTCTACCAACCGTTTGATTACTTCTCGCATATCGTAAGGCTTGGTGCGGTCTTGAGGAATAATGCTGTAAATTTCTTTGGGATTATCTTTTGGCGCTGCCGCTTCTACCTTATCAAATCCTGCTTTTTCAGAGGCTCCTATCTTGGAAACAATATTCCTTATTTTTACTAAACATTCCTCATCGTTGGCACATTTATGATCGGTAACGCCGGATATTTCACACGTAGTAGTAGCGCCACCAAGTGTTTCGTTGTCGATGTCCTCTCCTATCGCTGATTTCACCAAATACGAACCTGCTAAAAAAACACTGCCTGTTTTTTCCACAATCATCGCTTCGTCTGACATGATGGGAAGGTAAGCCCCTCCTGCTACACAGCTGCCCATGATGGCAGAAATTTGAACAATTCCCATGGACGACATTACAGCGTTGTTCCTAAATATTCTACCAAAATGTTCTTTGTCTGCAAACACTTCTTCTTGCAGTGGAAGGAAGATTCCTGCACTGTCTACCAAATAAATAATAGGCAGTTTATTTTCCATAGCAATCTCCTGCGCTCGAAGATTTTTCTTGGCGGTAATAGGAAACCAAGCGCCTGCTTTTACAGTAGCATCGTTGGCGACTATAACGCATTGGCGGTTGGCGATATAACCAATACCCGTAATAACCCCAGCAGAAGGACAGCCGCCGTATTCGGCATACATTCCCTCGCCGGCGAAGTCTCCAAATTCTAGAAAACGACTGTCTTTATCGATCAGTTTTTGAATCCGTTCTCTGGCTGTAAGTTTGCCTTTTTCATGTTGATCGGCTATCTTTTTTTCGCCTCCACCTAAGGCTACTTTTTTGAGCTTTAATTTCAATTGCGAACAAAGCAACTTGAAAGAATCTTCATTTTTGTTTGTTTCTATGTGCATAGAGTTAACACTTCTTAATTTTAAACTGAAACTACTATTCTTTCAAATAATTTATACTAAAACTACCACAATGTATTATCTTCATCTTATTTTTTTAAGATAAAAAAATCCTTGAATTGGTTTAAACCTGCTTATTATACATAGCTTTCGAAATATTACTCTTAGGGTATTTATTCCGAATCAAATTGATATCATACTGTACCTGTAGCTTCATCCAAAACTCTGCATTTATACCTAAAGCTGTTTCTAGTTTAAGAGCGAGCAAAGCTGTTACATTTCTTTTACCGTGAATCAACTCACTAAGTACATTTTTAGCAATATGCATCTCTACACAAAGCGCGCTCTGCTTCATTCCTCTTGCCACTAATTCATCTTTGATAAACTCCCCAGGATGGAAATTTTCATTTAAAACTACATTATTTGCATATATTTTACTCATAGTGCTTTGAAATTATTATATATTCAATCTAGGCTAGAATTCACACCGATAACTTCAACGCAAAGCTAGGCGAAAAGTTCACTTAAACAGTAAACTTTTCGCAAATAAATTTACTAAAATTAAATTTATTTGCTTTTTAACTTATAAAACCAGACCACTCTAACCTCAAATATATAATTTAAGAAGAGTACGAAACAATTCAAATATACGCTCTATTTGCAAATTAATAAATAAAAGATTAATTTCGAAAAAGTATTTTAATTTATTTCCAAACAAATATGTCCAATAACATTTCTATTATTTTTAAAAAAATAGCTCCACATTTAGCCGCTATCTTTTTCATGGTTTTATTAGCAGCAGTCTATACTTTTCCTGCCTTTGAGCACAAAACACTTGCTCAAAATGACGTACTTCAGGGGCAATATGCTGGGGAAGAGTTAAGGAAAAATTATGAAGAAACAGGTGAGGTATCCATGTGGACGAACTCTATGTTTAGTGGTATGCCTGCCTATTATATATCGCTCAAATCAAACAGTCCCACTATAAAATTTAGTTATTTTATAAATTCTTTTTTACCGCACTCTACAGCTGTAATTTTCATGTTACTAATCTCCTTTTATATTGCTCTGGTAGCACTAAAATTTGATATATATATCAGTATTTTAGGTGCTATAGCTTTTACGTTTACATCATTCAATTTAATAAGTCTTGAAGCTGGTCACATCTATAAGGTAAGAGCCATTGCCTACGCAGCTCCTGTATTCACGGCATGTTTACTACTTTATAAACGAAAATACATTGTAGGGACTATCGTTTTGATTATATTCTCTATTCTACAATGTTTTGCCAATCACGTACAAATCACGTATTATCTATATTTAACGATTGGCTCGTACGCCCTCTATGAGTTGGTAATTGCACTAAAAAATAAGCAACTAAAACATTTTTTCATAGCTAGTTCTATTATAGTACTTATTAATATTCTTGCGATTGGGTCAATGGCTACAAGATTTTGGACGAGTTACGAATATTCTAAATACACCATGAGAGGTGACTCTGAGTTGAAAACCCATACAAAAGGAGGTGGATTAGACAAAGAATATGCCTTCAGTTGGAGTTATGGAATTTCGGAAACATTCACATATCTAGTACCCAATTTTTACGGAGGTTCTTCCTCTACGAAACTAGATAAAAAATCAGAGACTTATAAAGTACTAATCGAACGAGGTATTCCCAAAAACAATGCGGAAGATTTCGTAAAAAATATTTCTAGTTATGGAGGCCAAATGTATTGGGGAGATCAGCCCTTTACGAGTGGATCGGCATATATGGGTGCCATTGTTTGTTTTTTATTTATTTTAGGAATAATCATTATTAGAGACCCCATAAAATGGTGGGGATTGGGGATTGTTGTGTTATTAACGGTATTGGCATGGGGTAAGAATTTTTTCTTATCCGACATTATGTTCGACTACTTTCCTCTATACAATAAATTCAGAGCAGTAACAATGATTCATTCTATTGTAGCCGTTATCCTTGTATTTTTTGCTGCATGGACAGTAAAAGAAATAGTGAGCGGTGATTTAGCAAAAGAGAAAATTAGAAATGGTTTGAAATATTCTGTGGGAGGGCTTACTATTCTTCTGCTAACTTTCATACTATTAGGAAGTACCCTTATGAGCTTTGAGCGACTATCTGAAGGTGGTGGAGCTAAAACGTCCGATGAACAATTTAAAGAAGCCTTACCTCAAATACTTCAAGACAAATCTTTTGCAGAGGATATCTACGCCTCTTTTATAGAAGATCGTATTGGATTATTTAAGTCCGACAGTGTTCGTTCTCTAGTCCTGATTCTATTGGCTGCGGCAATTGTATGGGCTTATACTAAACTGAATTTCAAAGGCACTTACGTGTCTATGGCATTACTCGTCCTTATATTATTTGATGAATGGAGTGTATGTAAGCGTTATTTGAGTAATGACGATTTTGTATCTCAAAGAAGTTATAAAGAGAAGTTTCAACCTACCAGAGCCGATGAAACAATACTTGCCGACACCTCTTACTTCCGTGTCATGAATACTACTCTAAATACCTTTAACGATGCATCAACTTCTTGTTTCCATAAATCAATAGGTGGTTATCACGGGGCAAAAATAAAACGTTATCAAGATGTTATCGAGCGTTATTTAGCAAAAGGAGATATGAATATGCTAAACATGCTGAATACAAAATATTTTATCGTTCAACAAAAGAAAGAGGATGAACCATTCCCTCAGCTCAATCCGGGTGCCATGGGAAATGCATGGTTTGTCAAAAACTATAAACTCGTAAATACTCCAGACGAAGAAATTGCAGCCTTAGATAGTTTAAAAATAGACAGTTTAGCAATAATCGATAAGAAGTTTACTGACCGATTAGCCTCTTTAAAAACCATTTCCTTTGACAGTACTGCTACCATAAGATTAATAAAACACTCTCCAAAAGAAATGTTATATGAGTCTAATTGTAGCAGTAGCCAATTGGCGGTATTTTCAGAAATTTACTATAACAGTGGCCTGGGATGGGATGCTTATATAGACAATAAACCAGTCTCTCATCTTCGTGTAAATTATATATTAAGAGGCCTAGTTATTCCCCAAGGGAAACATCAGATAAAATTCATATTCCAACCTAACTCCTATTACGTAGGAGAGCAAATAGGAATGGCATGCTCTGTCTTATTATTATTACTAATCATTGGACTTGTTTATAAACAACTTAAAAAGCCATCTATTAATTAAGAATTAGTTGTATTAATAGACGATTAACCTTAATTAATAACAAAAATCGTGAGAAAGAAAGTACTCATTATATCTTACTATTGGCCTCCTGCTGGAGGTATAAGCGTGCTGCGGAGTTTAAAGATTGCTAAATACCTTAGAGAATTTGGATGGGAGCCTATTATCTATACCTTAAATAATCCGCAGTACCCCATCACAGACGAATCCAATACGGTACATATTCCTAAAAATTTGACGGTGCTAAGAAAATCAGGCATTGACTTCTTTAAATTTTATAAGAAAATATCGGGCAGGAAGAAAAATGACCCTCTCTTCAACGTGTTGAATACGCATGATAAAAGTCCGTCTATTTTACACCATATGGCCGTATGGATACGAAGTAATTTCTTCATACCAGATGCGCGATTTTTATGGATTAAACCCTCTGTTCGTTTTCTTTTAGAATACATTGAAAAAAATCCTATTGACGCTATTTTCTCCGATGGCCCACCACATACAAATACGAGAATAGCCTGCTTGTTGTCCAAAGAAACTGGAATCCCTTGGCTTGCCGACTTTCAAGACCCATGGACACAAGTTGATTATTACAAACTTTTATACTTAACAAAATGGGCGGATAACATTCATCATAGACAAGAACAAGAAGTATTTAAGTATGCTTCTAAAATAACAATTGTAAGTACTACATGGAAAAAAGATATAGAAACAATAGGCGCTAAAAATGTATCGCTAATTCCATGGGGGTACGACGACGACGACTTTATTAACATAAACTATCAGTCAACTAATTCTTTTATGATTTGCCACATTGGGCTTTTAGGAAAAGATAGATTACCTGAAACATTCATTAAAGCGCTTGGTGAATTGTGTAAAGAGAATGATGAATTTAAAAAGCTATTGGACTTAAGATTTATTGGTTCCGTCGACTTTTCATTGAAAAATATTTCAGCGCAAGAAGGGTTAACGGAAAACACTAGTTTCATTGAACAGATAAACAGAACGGAGGCTTTGGAGCTTACTTCATGTGCTCAAATTCAACTTCTTTTATTAAACAAAGCTTCAAATGCCAAAGGGAGAGTTCCTGGTAAACTGTTTGAATACTTAAGAGCCAATCGAAGTATTCTATGTTTAGGACCAATAGATTCAGATGTTGCTAAAATAATAACAGAAACTGCATCGGGCAATACACTTGACTACGATGACATAAAATCTATAAAAAAATATTTACTCCAATTATTCAATCAATATCTCGAAACAGGCAATATTACTATTAACCAAAAAAATTTAGAAAACTACTCCATTAAAAAATTAACAGGGGAAATAGCAGGTTTTCTAAACACCATTACAACTACCAAATGACTCGAACTAAAATGAAGATTATCTGTTTCTTAGAAAACGACCAAGGAAGGGATATTGAGCAATTAATGGGGGTTATTTATTATGCGGAAAAAATATTAGGAT
>JAYSUZ010000347.1:0-15060 GCA_043718845.1 Cytophagales bacterium | reverse complement strand
CATGTTAAATTTTAAAATTATGTACTTTATTCTATTACTCGTTACTCCAGCGGACGCTGGAAAAAAGAAAGTCCAAGCAAAAAGCTTGAACTAGCATGTGACTCTGCGCGGACATAACCTTTATTTATTCAAAGCACTCCTTGAACTAACAGGTAATTTAATATCTTAACCACCTTCTCTAAAATTTTGAGCAAATGTTATATAGCTATTTTGAATGCTGTCTGTTTCACTGTCAATGTATAAATCACACCACATAGTTGGTATGCTATTTCGTTCTAATCGATACGTCAGTTCTAAATTTTGCGATCGATTTTCAAAAACTGTAAAAGATTTTTGGCTAGGGTAGTAGGTTTTATTTTCGTCACCGCCTATCAGTTTAAAAAATTTATTTGTGTACCGTTTAGAATGGTTAGTGACGTTATTTATATTTAAATCTACAATTAATATCATTGAATCTTTTCTAGGTATGTAGGTAAACTTAGAAACTTGATATGCAATTGAATCTACTAAAAAAGGCTTCCCCATTTCTTTGTTGTGTAACTTTCTGTATGTTTCATACGCAAGTTTCTTTTGTTTTTCTACGTTCGACTCCGGTTGAAAAAACTTTATGGCAAATGCTACAAAAAAGAGAATTACACTTGCAATCAACGCAATTGAAAAATAAGGTAAAATTTTCTTCATATTTATAATGGTTGATTTAATAACATAGGGCTTTCCCTACTCCTTGCGGCGTCTCCTGACCTAAGCATATACACATTTTTTAAGCCTACCTACGCTTTCACCAACGATAAAATCGACTCAAACAGCGCTCTGCCGTCTGTATTGCCTACTATCGGATCTGCGCAGCGCTCGGGGTGTGGCATCATTCCAAACACATTTTTATTCTTATTACAAATCCCTGCTATGTTCAACAGCGAACCGTTTGGATTGGAGGCATCCGATACCAACCCTTTCTCGTCGCAATAACGGAAAAGAATCTGATCGTTGTCTTGAAGCGACTTTAGCGTGGCTTCGTCCGCAAAATAACGTCCTTCACCGTGCGCAATAGGTATTTTATAGCCTTTAGAAACATCCAGTCCTGAAGTAACCAAACTTTTGTTGTGCTCCGGTTTTATATAAACATTTTTACAAACAAATTTCATCTGATCGTTTCGCAGCAAGGCTCCTGGCAACAAATGCGACTCTGTTAAAATCTGAAAGCCGTTGCAAATACCCATCAAGTAACCGCCGTTTTCTGCGTGTTTAATCACGTTGTCCATAATAGGAGAGAAGCGGGCTATAGCACCAGAGCGAAGATAATCTCCATACGAAAAACCACCGGGCAAAAAGATAAAGTCACAGCCTTTCAAATCTGTATCCTTGTGCCAAAGCTTTTCTACTTGCTGACCCATCATTTCTTTTACCACATATACCAAGTCTTCGTCACAATTTGACCCTGGAAAAACAACTACACCAAATTTCATAATTAAATTTTCTTTACCTTTATAAAATTAATTTGCTCAAAGGAAGTATGAACGTAGAGAAAACAGTTGAATGCTCTATTCTCAATAAATCCTAGTCCAAAAATACATTTAACTTTTAAACAATACAAATATGCTAAAATCAATGACCGGTTACGGTGTTGCTGTCGCTGAAAACGACCAACTCTCTGTAACGGTAGAAATCAAATCGCTGAACTCGAAATTTATGGACCTTTCCATGAAACTTGCTAAAGAATATGCAGACAAAGAACTCGAAATCCGAAACCTGTTGAATACTGCTGTAGAAAGAGGAAAAGTGTCTTTGTCTATAGAAGTAAAACAAAAAACAGAAGTAAAACCAAAGGTTAACATCAACAAAAGTCTTGTTAAATTTTATTATACCGAACTCTTAGACGCTGCCGAGCAGTCTGGAGCTCCTAAGGAAGATCTTTTTCGTGCGGCACTTAGTTTGCCTGGCGTGGTCGATACCGACTCACAACTCAATGACAATGAAGCAGAATGGAAATTTGTGATGAAAGTACTCCAAGATGCCATCAAAAAATTTGAGAGTTTCCGTTTGGCAGAAGGAAAGGTACTCGGCGAAAAATTTCTTGAATACCTTTCTAAAGTGGAAACACTGCTCTCTAGTGTAGAAACCTTTGACCCACAGCGAATAGAAACTATTCGTACACGCATAAAAGCGCATGTAGCAGAATATGCTCCTTCCGAAATGGATAAAGGTAGGTTTGAACAAGAACTTATCTACTACATCGAAAAATTGGACATTAGCGAAGAAAAAGTTAGGCTACAGACGCATATCGACTATTTTAAGGAAACGATGAAAGGCGCTGAAAACAATGGCAAGAAACTTGGTTTCATAGCACAAGAGATAGGCCGTGAAATAAATACTATTGGCTCAAAAGCCAACGATGCTAATATTCAAAAATTCGTAGTAGAAATGAAAGACGAATTAGAGAAGATTAAAGAACAAGGAATGAATGTTTTATAAATTTGATTGGCTTCGGCTTCAAGAACCGCATGCTCTTGAAGCCGATTTCCATTACACCCCGTTATGAAAAAAGCCCTCTCCCTTACGTTTAAAATCCTTGCAGGTCTGGCACTTTTCTGCTTGGTCGTAGCGCCTTTTTTGGTGGAAAAAATAGACCGAACGCCCTATCGGGAAATGGACTATTATAAGAAGATGACGGCTCAGCTGGATACCTTCCAACTGGATACTGTACTCCAACACGGAACTTTTTTCAAGGCCGGTTGGGCAAAAAAGAACATCACGCCTAGCTATCTGCCTGTGCTGGCGGGTTATGGCCTCCGCAGAAAAACAACCCCCGTACACGACTCTGTTTTTGTAAGAGCTTTTGTCTTCGACAACGGTAAGCATAAAGCGGCTTTCATAGCCGTAGACTTGCTTATTTTCCCTCCCATAGTGGAAGAACGACTTCGGGCGCGTGCTTTAGAAATGGGGTATGCCCCCCAAAATTTTTACTTCACCGCTTCACATACCCACCACGCTCCGGGTGGCTATATAAAGGGACCAGCAGGAAAAATACTTGCCGGAGCATACAACGAAGAATATGTATCGCTACTCGTAGCCTCCATAATAAATGCTGTAAAAGAAGCCGAAAAAACGTTGGAAGACGCAGAAATGGGGTTAGCGCTGCTGGATGGAACTAAGTTTGTACGAAACCGACTCAACATGCCGGATAGCAAAGTAGATCCTTGGGTTCGTGTTTTAAAAATACGAAAGAAATCGGGCAAAGAAGCGTTGCTTGTCACCTATGCGGCACACGCCAACTGTTTGAAGCTGGACTATACCTGCGTTTCTGGAGACTATCCGAATAGAATGATTCAACAACTGGAAAAAACAGGGAAAATAGATTTTGCCCTGTATGCTGCAGGGATGGTAGGAAGTCATGTACCCAAACAAACAAAAAAAGGGATTGAAAACGAAGCGTTTATAAACGACTATGGAGACAGTTTGGCGGTACTTATAACCAAACAAGTGGACAGTATAAAACTACACACCGGCTACCTCTTGCGCACAGCCGTACTAGACGTATACCTTCGCGAACCACACCTTAAAATTTCAAAAGACTGGAGGGTTCGCCCTTGGTTGTTCGACGCAGCGTTCGGAGCCTATAAACCTACGCTTAAACTACTTCAGCTCAACGATGTTGTATTCATCGGCACACCTTGTGATTTTTCTGGAGAGTTGATGCCCGCTATTGAGCCGCTTTGCAAGGAAAAAAATATTGCGTTGGTAATAACAAGTTTTAATGGAGGGTATATTGGCTACATCAACGTAGACAAGTACTACGATGCGGATAAGGCAGAGGTTCGGGATATGAATTGGTTTGGCCCTTATAACCAGGCTTATTTTACCGAAATTATGCAGCGTATTGTTAAAAAAATCTAAACCGACCTTTCGTTTTTATTTTTATATGATCGGCCTCACCAACGGGTTCGTCGTTTTTGCTAAAGACTGCTTTATAATGTCTTGTCTCTGCATATTCGCCAAGATTTACACGATTGTCTACAAACGGCGATTTTGTAGTACTCCCAAGTAATACGAAATCTGTAGCATCTCCTCTTTGGCAATAGATAAGAATAGCTTCCTGAGCGCCCATATCAAACCCTATGGTTACACAATCCTTTGAGCTGCTAACTCTTAAGTACGGCTTCGGTGCCGCATTTTGTTGAACTGAAGTACTCCCTACTTTACCAACTTCCGTGAATGAAATAACGTTGCTATACATCGTTCTTGTTTTTTGTAATGCCTTGTATTATAAGGCAATTTTACGAAGTTTTGGCCTATGAAAATAGTGGTTGTAAGAATTCGAATACTTTAAACTTGTTGTTACACAGAATACTAGTAAAGCGTTATAAAGACCCTGTTTATATAAGTAAAACTACTTAAAAAGCCTCCCTAAAATATGTAAGAAATCGAACGCATCCGAAGAAAATAATTTTTTAATCCTATGAGCCTATTAATAAGAAACGTGTTTTATATATTTGTTGGTATAAAAACTATTAAAGTTTACTACATTACGGTACAAAGCAACATAACTATTATCTATACCATTCCATGAACAAAAAAGTAATGCTAATGATCCTCGACGGCTGGGGATTGGGTCCAAATCCAAAAGTATCCGCTATAGCGAGTGCTAAAACTGAATTTATCGATTCGTTGTTTAAAAAATACCCACACAGCAAACTAGAAGCTTCTGGCCTTGCCGTTGGACTTCCTGAAGGCCAAATGGGCAACTCTGAAGTAGGGCACATGAACCTTGGCGCTGGACGTGTAGTGTACCAAGATTTGGTAAAAATCAATTTGTCTGTAAAAGATAAAACGCTTGGGAAAGAACCTGTTCTTCTTGATGCGTTGAACTATGCCAAAACAAACAATAAAAAAGTCCACTTCTTAGGCCTCGTTTCCGATGGTGGTGTACACGCACACATCGAGCACCTAAAAGGGCTTTGCGATATTGCCAAAGAAAACGGACTTGAAAAAGTATTTATCCATGCCTTCACCGATGGTAGAGATACCGATCCTAAAGGGGGCTTGGACTATATAAACGACCTTGAAAAACATTTATCCCATTCTGCTGGAAAAATAGCTACGGTAATAGGGCGCTATTATTCCATGGACCGAGACAACCGATGGGAACGCGTAAAACTGGCGTATGACTTGATGGTAAAAGGCGAAGGCAAAAAATACAAATCCGCCGCAGAAGCCATAAAGGCATCCTATCTAGCCGACCCAAGAGGCGATGAATTTATTCTTCCTGCAGTGATAACAGGCGCAGACGACAAACCGCTTGCCGTTATTGAAGAAGGCGATGTGGTGCTTTGCTTCAACTACCGCACCGACCGTGGCCGTGAAATCACATTGGCGCTGAACCAAAAAGATTTCCCCGAACAAGGAATGAAAAAACTAAAGCTGTACTATGTTACGCTTACCAATTACGACGACAGTTTCACAGATGTAAAAGTTATTTTTGATAAAGACAATCTTAAAAACACACTCGGCGAAGTATTGGAAGCTGCGGGCAAAAAACAAATCCGTATTGCGGAAACAGAGAAATATCCACACGTTACCTTTTTCTTTTCAGGAGGAAGAGAAAAAGAATTTGTGGGCGAAAAAAGATTGCTTTGTCCTTCTGCAAAAGTAGCTACGTATGACATGCAGCCGGAGATGAGCGCGTATGACATCCGCGATAAAATAATCCCAGAATTGGTAGCAAAATGGCCGGACTTTGTTTGTCTGAATTTTGCCAACCCAGATATGGTAGGGCATACCGGCGTATTTGCCGCAGCGGTAAAAGCATGTGAAGTAGTAAACGATTGTGCCGAAGCGGTGATTACAGCAGGTCTTGCAAACGGCTACACGTTCATCGTTATTGCCGACCACGGAAACGCCGACGTGATGATCAACGAAGACGGCACACCGAATACGGCACACACTACGAATCTTGTGCCTTGTATCCTTGTAGACAACGACTACACAAAGCCTATAAAAGATGGAAAGCTAGGTGATATTGCGCCTACTGTTCTTGAACTGATGGGTGTACAAAAACCAGCGGAAATGACGGGGGTTTCGCTTTTGTAGTAAGAAATCAAAATAGAATCGTATAGCGTTAGCGCGTTATACAAAAAGTAAGAGAACCGATTTTGGCACCCTAATCTGCCAAAATCGGTTTTCTTATTTTATTACTTTTGATATTCTCTTCGATACATTTCCAGCATGTCTTTATCCGCATGGTACTTCTTTGGATAGTTTAAAATATACGCACGCAACGCCTCGTACTCTTCCTTATCACTTATGCTGCGCTCGTGGTATCTTGGTTGCCACGAAAATTTTAGCTCTTTCTTAATGGCCTCCGTCTTCACAGCAGCTTTGTAACCCCGCAACACCGTCGAAATAATCTTCGACTGCGGACCAAATTTAAGAAGGCCATCTAGGACTACCACACTGGCAGAAGGTATTTCAAGAGGAAAGGAGAGGATATTTTGGCGTTTTGGCAACCTACTTATTTGCCCTTCTCGTGCATAAATAAGCGGGCTCGGAGCTGCTGCTTCCACCAAAAGAGGTGCGGTACAATCCTTTTGATTGTTTAAGAATGGCTTTTCAAAAACAAGAATCCCATGGATATGATTGGGCAGCACTACAAAAACATCCAGTTTTACAAACGAATTGTTAAACGGTATAGCTTTCCAACAGTCTGCGGCAAGTGCACCCAAAAGTGTTTTTTCCATCTCTGCGCCTTCGGGCTTCCATTTACCAAAATAGGCTTCTTTGTTTTTTGTACAAAGCGTTACAAAAAATGCCTTATTCGGCATCGTGTCCATCACTTCGTCCCTGCCAAACGGCATGCGGTACCTTTTTTTAAATAATGTTGTTTCCATAAAAAGTTTGTATAAAAATTAAAATTATAGCACAAAAATACACATTGGATTTGTCTTTCCAATTTATCTGTAAAAAAATACCTTATCGAATACGATTGTAGCGAAAAAACACTAGTTCGTAATTTCCAACAACACCGGGGCGTGGTCCGAATGCTTGGCTTCTGGCAGAATAACACATCTCTTCAAGCGGTCTTTCATACTATCGGTTACGCCTTGGTAGTCGATGCGCCAACCCAAATTGCGCTCCCGAATACCGGGGAAACGCTGACTCCACCACGTATAGTGATGTGGCTCTTGGTTGAAATGCCGAAAAGCATCCATAAATCCGTTTGTATAGAATTTTTCCATCCACTCCCTTTCTTCTGGCAAATACCCCGAAGTATTGGCATTAGACTTTGGGTTATGAATATCGATTGCTTTATGGCAAATGTTATAATCGCCACAGATGATAAGGTTGGGCTTTGTTTTCTTCAATTCTTGAATGTAGTCAAAAAAATCGTCCAGCCATTTGTATTTAAACGCTTGTCGTTCTCCCCCTGTAGTGCCGGAAGGCATATACACAGAAATAACCGACACCGTTTCAAAATCGGCACGAATCACCCTTCCTTCGCGGTCGTACGCTTCTATACCACAACCGATCTCGACATGTAGCGGTTTTATTTTTGTAAAAATAGCCGTACCGCTATAGCCTTTTTTCTCTGCCGAATGAAGAAAAATTTCATAGCCTAAATTTTTCAATGCGGTCCAGTCTACGTCTTTTTCTAAGGCCTTTATTTCTTGTAAACAGACTACGTCCGCCTCGGTAGAGGTTAGCCACTCTATAAATCCTTTTTTTATGGCGGCACGGATGCCGTTTACATTATAGGTAATTATTTTCATAGGAATTTATTATACAAAAACTTCTTTATCGAAATATTCTACCACATGCATTTGTAGAAATTTTTCTTGTTCGTCTACCGTTAGTTTGGGTACGTGTTTTACATTTTTCCAGTGCGGCCAACCGTCAGCATCTTGATACTCTAATTCATAATACCCCGAAAAACTCAAAATTTTACATATAGCAATATGCATCAAATCTTGTTTTTGTTCTTTGGTAAAAGTGATTTGCCCTTTCCCCAATTCTTGAACCCCAACCATAAAAAGGATGATGTCCATATTCGGTTTCTTGCCCGTAAGCTGTATAAAATGGTAAACTACCTTTTGCCATCTTTTATCAAAATCTTCTTCCATACATTTAACAGCCTCTCATTTCAAATTCAATCTCTTTTTTCCTATCCTCAGACTCCTTCAGGTATTCATGACCGCTTCGGAGTCTTGGGTCTATTTGTGAAAGACACTTCTTGGCATCCTTCATTTTTTTTGCCTTTTCAGCATTATCCGCCAACTTAATACCTGTTTCAGCGTCTTTTAACGCTTTGTTTGCCATATCAAGTGCTAGTTTTGCTTCCTCTAGCGCTCCTGGGCATGCTTTTGTTTTTACTACATATCCTTTATAAAGGGTCACGAGCTCAAGGGCTTTTGTTTTCAAGCTTTCACAATTTTGGCGCAAGCGTCTTGCTTCTCCTTTCAAATAGTCGGTATTGGCGGAGTCTTTGCCAATCATAGTCGGTTTTGAGTTTTGATCTTGAGCGGTAGCAGCAAAAGCAAAAAACAAAAGAACCGTAATCAGAATCGTAATTTCTTTTTTTATCATAAATATCCTCTTTTAATATAAAGCAATCTAAAGTATCTTTGCTTCTGGAAATTCAGAAGTTAGATTTTCAACTATTACTTCCGTATAAAATTAGTAAATATAAGTTATATGTCAGTACTACGCCCCTTCAATATTAAAAAATGGATAGAAGAAAATCGGCATCTGCTAAAGCCACCCGTAGGAAACCTGCAAGTTTACAAGAGCAACCAAGACTTCATCGTCATGGTAGTAGGAGGGCCCAACTCCAGAAAAGACTTTCACTACAACGAAGGCGAAGAATTCTTCTATCAATTAGAAGGCGAGATCAACGTCCGCGTCATCGAAGACAACAAATTAGTGGACATCTCCATAAAAGAAGGCGAAATTTTCTTGCTTCCCGCTAAAACACCACATTTGCCTCAACGTAAGGCTAATACGGTAGGTTTAGTAATTGAGCGTTACCGCAAACCGGGTGAAAAGGACGGTTGTTTGTGGTTTTGTGAGCACTGCAATCAAAAGCTCCACGAAACGTATTTTGAACTTACCGATATTGTAAAACAGCTTCCTGTAGTGCTAGAAAGCTTTTATTCCTCGGTAGAAAATAGAACTTGTAAAGCTTGTGGAACGATAATGGAGCCACCGGTTAAACTTATTTAACCCAACTGTTGTTTATACAAACGATCTTCCTTATTTTATTAGAACTAGATTTTAAACTGTACCTTTGCCCTTATGAATAGTGCTTCAATAGTAGATGCTAAAGCATCCAATTCTGAAAAAATCACCTTCTCTAATCCGAAAACGGTTGTTTTTTTAGAATTAAAAAAACGTATCAAAGATTATTTTGCCACCACAGGTATAGAAAGTAGTGGAAATACGGCGCTTTATGTAAAAGCGCTATTCTTTATTTCTACCTATTTGGGAGGATATTCCGCCCTTATGTTTTTAACCATACCGGGTTGGGTAGCTGTATTTATCTGTGCCTATTTGGGTTTTACCGCCGCGGCCATAGGCTTTAACCTCATGCACGATGGCTCGCACGGTAGTTTTTCTACCAAACAGTGGGTAAACACGCTCTGTGCTTATAGTATCAATTTCTTGGGTGGAGATGCCCTTTTGTGGAAAAACAAACACAACATTATTCACCACACCTTCACCAATATTGAAGGCCATGACCAAGACATCGCCATGATGCCAGTGCTAAGGAGCAACACTTTTCAAAAAAAATACGCGCTTCATAACTACCAACATATTTATAGTTTTGTTGTTTATGGCCTCTCTTCTATTTTATGGGTCTTTATGTTGGATTATATAAAATATTTTACAGGAAAGGTAGGGAATATAAAAATTGCCGGCATGACCACCAAAGATCATCTCTTATTTTGGCTTACAAAAGTTTCGTACATTGGTTTATATCTAATCGTTCCTTCCCTTGTTTGGGGTTGGGGGTATACCGTAATCGGATTTATGGTTTACCACTTCTTCTTGGGGCTTACGCTTTCTATTGTATTCCAACTGGCACACGTAGTAGAAGAGACGGAGTTTACAGACAAGCATTTTGCAGACAATAAGATTGAGGACGAATGGGCTATTCATCAATTAAAAACCACCGCCAACTTTGCTACCGAAAATAAATTTGTAGGCTGGTTTACTGGTGGTCTAAACTTTCAAGTAGAGCACCATCTTTTTCCAAAAATTAGCCACGTGCACTACCCGGCAATAAACAAAATAGTAAAACAAGTTTGTGCCGAAATGAATTTGCCGTACCATGAATTTTCTACTTTTGGAAAAGCAGTAAAATCTCATTTGAAACATTTGAAAGCTACCGGAGAGGCGGCTTAATAAAATCAATGTATATTATATAACCTCGTTTTACCACTAATCTAATTTTAAATAATACCTTTACTTTAAATAACACTTACTTTAAACTTTCTGAATATTATGGCCTTTGAACTACCCGCACTTCCTTATGCACCAGATGCTTTGGAACCTAATTTCGACAAAACTACTATGGAAATCCACCATGGTAAACACCACAATGCCTATGTAACCAACCTTAACAATGCGCTTAAAGGTACGGACTGGGAAAATAAAACAATTGAAGAAGTGTTGAAAAACATTAGCACACTTGCCCCTGCAGTGCGCAACAACGGTGGTGGACACTATAACCACTCTCTTTTCTGGACAATTCTTGGTCCAAACAAAGGAGGAGAACCTTCTGGAGAATTGAAAGCTGCCATTGACAAAAAATGGGGTACTTTTGATAAATTTAAAGAAGAATTTGCAGCTGCTGGCGTTACGCGCTTTGGTTCAGGATGGGCTTGGCTTATCGTAGCAAATGGTGAAATAGAAATTTGCTCAACTCCAAACCAAGACAATCCATTGATGGATATCGCAGATAAAAAAGGAACGCCAATCCTTGGACTTGATGTTTGGGAGCATGCCTATTATTTAAAATACCAAAACAGAAGACCAGACTATATCGCTGCTTTCTGGAACGTAGTAGATTGGGATGCTGTAGCAAAAAGATATACTGCTGCTAAGTAATATTTTAGAAGACATAAAAAAACCTTGCTGTATAGTACAGCAAGGTTTTTTTATGTCTTCACCAAAACCACCTACAGCCCAATCTTGTAAGACAAGCGCACTACAAGTTCTCTACCAGTGCCTGGTAGGGGAGGAAGCCCTCCATTATACGCTTGAACATAGGATAGTCGTTGATTCAAAATATCATAAATACCTGCTCCAAAGGTTAGGCCTTTTGTAAGAAAGTTGTTGTAGTTGAAATACAAGTTAAACAACAGCAACGGATCCAATTTGCTTGCTAGTGGCGTACCCGCTGTATCTACCGATGTAAACGCATAACGCTCGCCTATAAACGATGCCGACGGATTTACGGACAATCCTTTATACAGATTAAAACTCGCATTTAAATTAGCCAAATGATTGGACGAACCAACCAATGAATTTTTCACTCCTGGAATTTCGTACGAGGCAACACTATTTTTTCCTGCTGTAGAATAATACGAATAGTTCAACGTAAGATAGCCCCATTTGTCTGCAAGTTTATATTCTGCTTCTATCCCTCTTGAGCCCGTCTTTCCAAAGTTTCCATATTTCTCTTGGTTCAAAACATCGTCATAATAATAGATAATCGGTTTCTTCAAATTGATATCGTAAAGATTTACCGTTACGAACATTTTGCTGGAAAGCATATACCCCAACTCTAATTCCAGCACATCTGTTTTCTCTGGTTTGATACCGTCTGCCAGTGCCACATTTAAAATACTTGGTGCCCGGAATGCTTGGCTATACAAAAGTTTGAAGTGGAAATCGTTGAGTTGTTTGGTAATACCAAGTCGAGGAGAAAATGCACTTCCAAATTGACTATGGTTTAGAAACCGCCCACCTGCCGTAAGGTTTACTATTTTTGTTTTTACCTGAAGCTGAGAATAAGCACTCACGGTACTGTAGCGCACAAGATCGGAAGCGTTTGTAGAGTCTGTAGAGAAATAGGGAGAATAAGCCGTGATTTTATTTCTACCACTTTCTGTAAAATATTCTACCCCATTCAGCCAGTTTATGTTTTCTGTTACGTTATAGTTTAACGTCAGTCCTCCTGTATATTTCTCCGCAATAATCTGAAACGCTTCATCAGGATTTTTGGTATTACTCCATGGATCTTGGTGAAGATAAGTAGCCCTTGGCGTAAGCGTAATTTTCTTGGAAAGCTTCCAATCGTAACGCACATCAGACAGCAGTGTTTTATAGCTAAAGGTAGGAATAAGAGAATCTACCCCTTCAAACAACGATACTGTTTTGTTCTTATAATTATCATAAATAACACGCACTTTCAGGTCTTTGTAAGACATACCTACCGATATAGTTGTGGGCGAAAGTGTCGAGTTATTTTTCATGCTCAACGATGCTCCAGAGAAATCCGTGTACGTAGCGTTGCTTCGCTGTGCTTTTCCAGAAAACGCCGCTACAGAAAAATCAAAATCCTTAATTTTCTTACCTGCCATCAGACTTACATTTTGGCGGCCATAACTGTCGGACAGTTGTCCGTAAGTAGCCGTTGCCTGAACACCATTTAAGTCGCTTCCTGATTTTGTAACAATATTGATTACACCAAGTTCTGCATACCCGCCATAAATACTAGAGCCTGGTCCACGAATAAGCTCTACCCGTTTGATCTGATTTACATCATAGTGATTTCCAAACTGTAACGTTGCATAAAGGATTTCATTCATTTCCTGACCATCTAATAGGAGCAGCACCTTGCCTTCGTTGGCCCAATTGCCCCTCATGGTAATACCTACTACACCTTGTACATCCGAACTAAACGATATTCCTGGTACTAGCCTCAAAACATCCATCATATCGCGTGCACCAGAATTTCGAATTTCTTTTTCAGAAATCACCGACACAATACCAGGCGATTCTCGAGCTGTTAAAGCCTGTTTGGATGCTACCGTTACTTTTACATTTAACAGTTCTTCAAGACTAATCTCATCCGCATCGACTTGATATAATTTTACGCTATCTGTTTGCGCAAAGGTGTTGGAGACTTTTAATAAAAAAAGTGCCGCAATTGAAAATAAATACATTGGTTTCATAAAAATGTATAGGTTAATAATTGAAAATAGGTTTAAACACTGAAACGTATGTTTTGTAGAAAAGTTCTTAAAAGTACACTTTCTATTCAAAAAAGCATGTACCTTTTTTCGTTGTAAACACAAAGAAAACCCCTTTTTATAAACATATCAACTACTTAGTTTGGTACACAAATTGTCAATAACTATCGAGTATTAAAACAGATACATTCACTACCATTTTATTTTATCCTATAAGTAATTATTAAATATATTCTTGTTTTAAAATTAATTTATTAGAATCCGTTTGGCTACCAATCGATAAAAAATATAGTGTCGAAAATGCTGTTAATTAAACGTGGATAGCTCGTTTATAACTTGTGGAATAAATATATAATGAACCTTCTCTAACTTTTAATTGTATAGATTTATGTTGCAAAAAAGAGCATTCTTTCTTATAAAAATACAGCGCTGCTTATTTTAAAATTAGGACTTCTCAAACGTTTCTAATCCCAAAATTTAATTTAAATTTGTAATCGGTTCGAATGAAAAAGCCGCTATAAAATATGAAAGAATTTATTGACCTCATCCTTTCCGATTATTGGTTTAACGACCCCATTGCAAGTTATGGTGTTATTGCTTTTGTGCTTTTAATCGCGCTAGAAGTTTCATTAAGTTTGAAGTACGAACCAGAACTTTATAAATGGAAAGATTTTGGGGCAAGTGCTACAATGGGAGCGGGGTCTATCGTTGTAAGTATTTTTGCCAAAGTATTTTCTTTTGCTCTTTTTATAGGTGTTTATGCAATTTTTAATAAAGAAGTAAATGGCGTACGAATGAACTTTTTTGGCTGGCAATCCTTCAGCATGGCTTGGTATGTATTTCTAGCCTGCCAAGTACTAGACGACCTGAGTTATTACTGGCACCACCGGCTAAGTCATACCGTCCGTTTTATGTGGGCGGCTCATATTGTACACCACTCTTCAGACAATTTCAACTTAGGTTCTGGCCTCCGAAACGGCTGGATCACCCTTTTGTACAAACCTATTTTCTGGTTATGGTTACCAGCTCTTGGGTTCAACCCAATAGTAGTAATGACATGTCTTTCTATACAGTCGTTATGGCAATTTCAGTTGCATACCAAATTTGTTCCTCATCTTGGATTTCTAGAACTCTTCATGAATACCCATAAACAACACCAAGTACACCATGCTCAAAATGTAGAATACATGGACAAGAATCATGGTGGGTACTTAAATATTTTTGACCGTATTTTCGGCAGTCATAAAACACTCGAAACGGGGAGTATTGACATCAAATTTGGCGTTGCTCATCCACCCAATTCCTACAATCCAATCGTAATTTTAACCCATGAATATAAAGACATTTGGAAAGATGTAAAAAGCACTCCAAATTGGAAACACAAATTTATGTACGCCTTCGGCCCTCCTGGATGGCTTCCTGGCAACACTTCTCAGACGGTACGCAACATGCAAAAGGCGCTTAAACAAAAAAAGACTGCTCAATAGTAGCAGTCTTTTTTTGTTTAGTTATTTATCCTTTTTTAAAAATAGTGTCGAATGAATTTTTTACAATACCCAAGCGGGTAAGGCTTCAACCAATAGGCTCTTGTGGAAGTTATATTCTGATGTTCTAGGAGGAAAAAAGGAACAACATAAATGTTATTGTACAATAGGGTGTGGAATCTTGAAGATGCTCAAACGGGGTACATATATATATCCTGTTTGGAAATGGTTACAAATCTGTAGAAACTGTTGAATAACATTTATGTTGTTCTGCTGCTATGAAACAGACTTGTATAATGAGGAAGAAAGGAAGGAACAACATAAATGTTATTGTACAATTTGATATAGCCCTTGAGCGGCTTCTGGTGGATAAACATATCTCCCGCTTG
>JAYSUZ010000346.1:0-6101 GCA_043718845.1 Cytophagales bacterium | reverse complement strand
CTTTATCTTTAGGATTTATATAGCCTCTATAATTTTTGAGCGAAGCAATTGCTTTGTCAAATTGATGAGCTTTGTGGTAGGAATCGCCAAGCATGTGTAACAACTCTGGATCGTCAACGCCTCCCTTTTTCGCGGCTTCCAAGTAAGGAAGTGCTTTTACTTCATGCCTAAGTTCAAAAAGACATAAGGCGGTCTTATAACTGATTTGAGGATCTTTGGGTACCAACTTTTCTGCTTGAATATATAGCGGAAATGCGCCGTGAAAGTCTTCAATTTCGAAGTATTCGTCGGCAGATTGAAGTAATTTTTTAACCTCTTTGGGATAACTTTGTCCGTAAGAGAGTAGTGTGCTAACTATTAAAGTTATAGCAGTAAGTAATAGTGTTTTCTTTAACATCTTCTTTTTCAGAATTTTAATTTGTATCAAAATAATTCAAAATATTATTAAAATACAAGACAAATATCGTACTAAACTCAAATTAATTTTATTTTCTTATTTTTTTAATATTTTAAAATCCAAATTTAGAATGCCTAAAATAGGCTTTTGTGTACAATAATAAATTTAAAGTGCTTATTATTAATATTTTAAATTTATTTGTTTATAAACCTGTTGAAAAAAACGAAAAAATTCATTCTTTTATCAACCGCTATAACTGTAATTTTATAGTCCATTATAATAATAATTTGTTCTGAAATGCAATTAAGTAAACTAGAAATCAAAGGTTTCAAGAGTTTTGGTGATAAAGTAGTCGTTAATTTCGACGAGGGTATTACGGGGATAGTTGGCCCTAACGGATGCGGAAAGTCAAATGTGGTAGACGCTATCCGTTGGGTGCTTGGGGAGCAAAAAACTCGTGCGCTTCGGTCGGATAAGATGGAAAATGTAATTTTTAACGGTACCAAAACCCGTAAACCTATGCAAATGGCAGAGGTTTCACTTACATTCAACAATACAAAAAATTTACTTCCTACAGAATATTCTCATGTTACGATTACACGACGTTATTACCGTTCGGGAGAAAGCGAATATTTGTTAAACGGCGTTACATGTCGTCTTAAAGATATTACAGATTTATTCTTGGATACGGGCATCGGTTCGGATAGTTATGCTATTATAGAGCTTAAAATGGTAGACGATATCCTAAACGATAAAGATAATTCTAGAAGAAATCTCTTTGAAGAGGCAGCGGGTATTTCTAAATTTAAAATTAGAAAAAAACAAAGTCTTCGAAAATTAGAGGAAACAGACAAAGACTTAGAACGTGTAGACGACTTACTATTTGAGATAAATAAAAATTTAAAGAGTCTAGAAAAACAAGCCAAACAAACTGAAAAATATTTTCAGATAAAAGAAGAGTACAAACTGGCAAGTATAGACTTGGCTAAGGTAAGCCTACGAGATCAAAAAGACGACCATGTGGCACTTCAAAAAAGAATTGAATCGTCGACGGATACGCGTATTACTTTAAATGCTCAGATAGCAGAGCAAGAAAGTAAATCGGAAAAACAAAAAGCTGATATTGTAAATTCTGAAAAAACATTAGCGTCCAGACAAAAAACGCTCAACGAACATGTAAATAAAATTAGAAATTTTGAGAGCGATAAGAAAATAAAAAATGAGCGCTTGAAATTTTTGAACGACCGCTACGGTTCTTTACAAGGGCAGTTGGAGCAGGATAAGTCGAGCAACGAAAGAGCTGAATTTAGTATTCAAAGTCTTGAAAAAGAAAAAGAGGAAGCCCAACTTGTTTTTGAAGAAAATAAGGCAAAACTGGATGGTTTTAAAGGTGAATTTGAAGCGCAAAAACAAAAATGTGCTACACTTCAAGAACATTCCAATGTATTAAACAACGAATATAAGCGCAAGCAAGAAGAAGCGTATCAATTGAACAAGTCGCTTGATATTCTTAATATTCAAATTTCTACCTTGAAGCAAGAAATGGAGAAAACATCTACGGATACTAGTACGCACAGTGCTAGTTTAAGGGAGTTTGATCAAAAAGTAAAAGAGATTACAGCTTTAATAGAAGAGAAAACACTAGAACTTGAAGGACTGACGAAGCAAGAAGAAGAACTTCAGGCGCGTATTGTTCAGTTAGAATCAGACATAGAACAAATAAAAGAAAAAAGTACGCAGACCAATCGTATTTTGGATCAGAAACAAAATGAGTTTAGTCTTACCAAATCAATGGTAGACAACTTGGAAGGGTTTCCTGAGGCGATAAAATTTTTAAAGAAAAATGCGAGTTGGGGAAAAGAATTTCCGTTACTTTCAGATTTGCTTACGTGTGATGAAAAATACAGGCTTTCGATAGAAAATTACCTTGAGCCGTTTATGAACTACTACGTTGTAGAGACCGAAGCTCAAGCGATACAGGCGGTTAACATCTTAAATAATTCGTCTAAAGGGAAAGCAAATTTCTTTGTAATCTCTAAGTTTGTAAATTTTGTTTCGGCTCCGTTCAAGCAACATCCAAATACGATTCCAGCATTAAGTATTGTAGAATTTGATCCTATGTATAAAGGGCTAATTCATTATATACTTGATGAAGCCTATATTTTAACGAACAACCAAGACGATATTCCTGTAGATCAAAATGCCGTTTTTATTTCACAAAATGGAAAAATTACGAAACGAAAGTACAGTATTCACGGTGGTTCTGTCGGTTTGTTTGAAGGAAAGAGAATTGGGCGTGCTCGAAATTTAGAAAAACTTGAAGTTGAAATTAAAAATTTAACACAAGAATTAGAGGGTATTAAAGGAAGTTTGGATATCAAAATAAATGAGATTACTCGATTAAAGGAAAATACATTAAAGTCAAAAATAGAGAGTCTTCGTCGAGAAATCGATATGGAAAATAGGGAGTTGGTGGCTTTCAATACTAAAAAAGAACAATACGAGTCGATGCTTTCCAATAATAGCATGCGGAAAGAGGAGATTTCGGATAAAATACAAGGTCTTATAGACGAGCTCGAAGAGGGCAAACCTAAAGCCGAGGAAGCGAAGGTAGATTTAAAAGATCTGGAAGAACAGTTGGGTTTGATAAACGAAGAGTTGGTAGAGGAGAATACGATTCTTAGTAATAAATCTGCGGCTTTCAATCAAGAAAATATCGTCTTTCATCAGCAACAAAGCAAGATAAATAGCTTGGAGCAAGAGGTTGTATATAAACAATCTTCCTTTCAAAATAGCAAAGAGCGTATTGATAAAAATCAAGGAGAGTCCAAAAGTATAGAAGACGAAATAGGGCAGCTAAGTGAAAAAAATGATGTGCACGAAGACGAGTTGTTAGAACTGTATAAAGAAAGAGAAACGATAGAACTTGGTGTTACCGAAACGGAAAAAGAGTATTATGGCGTAAGAGCAAGTATTGATGAGTTTGAGAAAGCGATACGGGATATACGTAGACAACGAGAAGAGTGCGATGCCTTACTGATAGAACTTCAAACCCGACTCAACGACAGCAAGCTAGGGATGAGCTCGGTAAAAGAACGATTGTCTGTCGAATTTAATATTAATATAGACGACGTATTGGCCGAACAAACGGAAGAAGGGAAAGAACTTCCAACAGAAACGGAACTACGGGAGCGGGTAGAAAAAATAAAAAATTCGTTGGATCGTATTGGTCCTATAAACCCAATGGCAATGGAGGCATACCAAGAAATCCAAGAACGTCATATTTTTATTTCTACTCAAAAAGACGATTTGGCAAAAGCAAAAGAATCGCTTTTGCTGACGATAAGTGAAATTGACGAAGTAGCGAAAACTACTTTTATGGATTGTTTTTCTAAGATTAAAGAGAATTTCTCTTTAGTATTCCGTTCGTTGTTTACAGAAGAAGACTCTTGTAGCCTAGACCTTTCAGATCCAAATAATCCGTTGGAATCAAGTATTGAAATCATAGCCCGACCAAAAGGGAAAAGACCGTTGACAATCAATCAGCTTTCTGGTGGAGAAAAAACGCTTACCGCAATTTCGCTGTTATTTGCAATTTACCTTATCAAGCCGGCGCCATTCTGTATATTTGACGAGGTTGACGCACCGTTGGATGATGCTAATATTGATAAATTCAACAACATTATTCGTAAATTTGCAAGCGAATCGCAGTTCATTATCGTGACACACAACAAACGTACGATGTCCAGCACCGACGTGATTTATGGAATTACGATGATAGAGCAAGGGGTATCAAGGTTGGTACCGGTAGATTTAAGAAGCTTGCAGGAAAATTAATAGGTTGATGATAAAGTTGCTTATGAACGTTGAAAAAGTAAGCAGTAGAGTAGCTATAAAAAAAGAGACGCTTTAGGCGTCTCTTTTTTATTCAAACAGTTTATCGACTTCTTTATGGTATACTTCCCAGTAATACTCATTTAATACGTCCCATATTTTGGAGAAATCACATTCTTCTGTGAAATCGTTTAGGAAGCCCAATGCTTCAATGTTTTCCTCTACTCCAGGGCCGATATAATTATCCCAAATATCCTCTCCAACATCGTCAATATCGTCTTCTTCCAGTTCATCGGCAGCGTCTTCTACCAGTTCTTCTACCTGAATTAGAATTGATTTTTTTAATTCTTCTTGTTTTGTTTTGTCAATAGTTTCCCAAGCGGACATAAAGGATGGTTTATAAATTAGAACTTATTTTTTTTGCTGTTTCTTCTAATACTTCTTTAGAAACAGTCATTTTTTCGCGCGAAAAATTAATATCTTGAACGGTTTGTAATGGAATTAAATGAATATGTGCATGAGGAACTTCAAGTCCTATCACGGCAACTCCTATTCGTTTACAAGGGATTGCTTTTTCAATTGCTTTCGCTATCTTTTTACTAAATAAATGTAAGCCAACAAAAAGGTCGTCTTCTAGTGCGAAGATATAATTAATTTCTTTTTTAGGAATTACAAGCGTGTGTCCAATAGCCAAAGGTGAACTATCTAAAAAGGCTAAGAAGTTTTCATCTTCAGCTATTTTGAAACAAGGAATTTCTCCATTAACAATTTTTGTAAATATGGTCGACATTTGTTGCAGTGTTATATTCCTACCTCAAGTACTTCTAACTCTATTTTGCCAGCAGGTACTTCAATAATAGCAATATCTCCAGCTTTTTTACCCAACAATCCTTTTCCGATGGGAGATTTAACCGATATTTTCCCTGTTTTTAAGTCTGCTTCCTCTTCGGCTACAAACATATATTCGGCCACTGTATTGGTTTTTTTATTTTTAATTTTAGCTTTAGATAATACAGAAATGATAGAAGTATCCATATTAGAAGTGTCTGCTAAACGAGCATTGGCTACTAGGTTTTCTAGTTTAGAAATTTTCATTTCTAGTAGTCCTTGAGCGTCTTTTGCAGCATCATATTCGGCGTTTTCACTTAAGTCGCCTTTATCGCGGGCTTCAGCTATTTGTTTAGACATGTCCGAGCGTCCTTTAGTCTTAAAGAAATGTAAATCATCCTTTAATTTTTTAAGACCTTCTTCAGTGTAATATGATAATGTACTCATTTTAAATGTTTTGATTTTTTGTAATAAAAAAAACGGTCTTTCTATAACCGTTTGTGCAAAGTTATCAAAATTTCATTTAATGTCAAATTTGATACCCTATAAACCTTCCAAAGGAGTATAATCGTTTTGGAATAAATAGTAAGAAGTTAAGGTAATTTGACTATTTTTGCATTTAGATTGGTTTGTTAATATATATAATTAGTTCAATGCAAGTAAAGAAAGCCCTTTTCATAAGCAGTTATGACAATTACAAAAACTGCCCTACCAAAAATACGCCTGAATTTGCATTTATAGGTCGGTCAAACGTAGGGAAGTCGTCTTTAATTAATCTTTTGACAAATAATTTTAAATTAGCCAAAATATCCTCTACCCCTGGCAAGACTCAAACTATTAATTTTTTCAATATAGACGACGACTGGAATATGGTCGATTTGCCTGGATACGGTTGGGCCAGAGTGAGTAAAGTTGAGAAATCAAAGTGGGATATTATGAACATGGAGTATATGCTTTACAGAGAGCAATTGCAGCTTGTATTCATACTTATCGATTCTCGCTTGGAGCCTCAACCTATTGATCTTGAGTTTATTCATTGGGT
>JAYSUZ010000345.1:0-6128 GCA_043718845.1 Cytophagales bacterium | reverse complement strand
GATGCTTAAAAGCAATTTCTTCCAATACATCTGAAGGGTATTTTGTTGTTCCAAATTTCATAATTATAGCTAATATACTAACCAAATATAGTATAATAATTGAAAAACAGCTATTATATTGGCTAAAAAGTACTCGTGGAATTTATATTATTTTTAAAGAAAAATAATCGACCGTTAGTCCAACCCACACTAAAACACCCTATCCCAATCCTTCCAAACTGGCTGGTACCCCTGCTCCGTTATCAAGTGTGCAATTTCTTGAGGCGTACGCTCGTCGCTGATTTCAAATTGCTCTAACGAATCTTCGTCTACGCTGTATCCTCCAGGATTTGTTTTAGAGCCAGCACTCATGGTCGTGGTGCCGAGTTTTATTAAATTGTTTCTAAAAATTTCGGACTCTCTGGTAGAAATAGAAATTTCCAACTCCTCACTAAATAAACGATAGGCACAAATCAATTGCACCAATTCGCTGTCCTTGATATGGTAGTCGCTACTGTCCACGCCTTCCGCAGGACGGATGCGGGGGAACGATAACGAATATTTTGTTTGCCAATATCTTTTCTGTAAATAATCGAGGTGTAACGCACAGAAAAAAGAATCGGTACGCCAATCTTCTAAGCCTAATAAAACCCCAAGTCCAATCTTGTGCATACCTGCACTGCCTATTCTATCAGGTGTTTCGAGGCGGTAATAGAAATTTGATTTTTTCCCTTTGGGATGATAATCTGCGTATTTCTCTTGATGATAGGTTTCTTGGTATACCAAAACCGAATGTACGCCACAACCTTGTAGCTGCGTGTACTCCTCTTCCGATAAAGGTTGCACCTCAATAGAAATGTTTGCGAAATGTGGTTTTAACAAGTCAATTGCCTTGATAAAATAATCAACATGCACGGTATGGTTCGATTCGCCTGTTACAAGCAGCACGTGGTTGAACCCCATTTTTTTTATAACGGATACTTCTTGAAGAATTTCTTCCGAAGTCAATGTTTTGCGTTTTATTTTATTGTCTAAACTAAAACCGCAATACGTACAAATATTATTGCACTCGTTGCTCAAATACATTGGTGCAAACAACTGAATTGTTTTGCCGAAACGCTTCTGAGTGAGTTGGTGACTTTTTTGTGCCATCTCCTCCAAATACGGGACTGCAGCAGGCGAAATCAAAGCCTTAAAGTCTTCCAAATTACGAACGGCTTTAGCAAGCGCCACCTCCACATCTCTCGACGTTTTAGCGTGGATAGAACGCTGCACTTCCTCCCAGTTATAATGATCGTATAAATTTCTAAAGCTCATTGTGAAGAAATTGAGTTAAAGGACTTGAGGCACTGGCGTGATTTATTTTTTGTGCTAACCTACTTTCAAAAGCCATACGTCCTGCTTCCACAGCCATTTTAAAGGCAATGGCCATTGTTATAGGATCGCCTGCAACAGCGATGGCGGTGTTTACCAAAACAGCATCAGCGCCCAATTCCATTGCCAACGCCGCATCGGAAGGCGCACCAATACCCGCATCGATGATGACGGGAACGTTACTTTGTTCTATAATAATTTGCAGAAAATCGTAGGTCTTCAATCCTTTGTTGCTTCCGATGGGAGAACCTAATGGCATGACGGCTGCTGTACCTACGTCTTCTAATCGTTTGCACAATACAGGATCGGCATGAATGTACGGCAATACTACAAAGCCCAATCCTGCTAGGATTTCTGTAGCTTTTAAGGTCTCAATCGGGTCAGGCATTAAATACCTCGGGTCAGGATGAATCTCCAATTTTATCCAATTGGTTTCCATCGCTTCTCTTGCCAGCTGTGCCGCCAACACTGCCTCTTTAGCGTTACGAACACCAGATGTATTGGGCAATAAATTGATGTGTGGATGGGATAAGTGCGACAATAAATCGTCTGTTTCCGTTTCCAAATCTACGCGTTTTAAGGCAACGGTTACCAATTCAGATCCACTGGCCAATACTGCTTCTTCCATTTGTATAGAAGAACCAAATTTGCCTGTTCCCAAAAATAACCGTGATTGGAAAATTTTATTGGCTATTGTTAACTGCTTCATATAATAACGTATTGAATTGTTGAACGACTAATTTTTTATTAGAATGGTTGGCGATAACACCGGATACTGCCACACCGTAAATGCCTATTTGCCGAATAGCGGCGGTATCACTTATCTCTATTCCACCGATAGCATATATAGGAATAGCAATGGTTCGTTTACGAAGTTCGTTTAGAATATTTTCATAACCAGTCAACCCAACGATAGGGCTTAATTTTTCTTTGGTGACGGTAAATCGAAACGGCCCTAGCCCAATATAGTTGCACCCTTCTTCTACGCGTTGCAAAACGTGTTCTAACGTATTCGTAGAACCTCCTATAATTTTAGTATTGCCAATTATTTTTTTCGCTTCTACAACCGACATATCGGTCAAGCCGAGATGAAGCCCGTCGGCATCGACTGCATGCGCAATATGCGGATAGTCGTTGACAATGAATAGCGCTTGGTATGCGGTACAACGTTTTTTTACTTCTTCTGCCAACGCAGTCAATTCTATGTCTTTAGCATTTTTAAAACGTAATTGAATCATTTTACACCCCGCATCTAAAGCCTGCTGTATAGCGTCGAGTTGCGCTTTAGCAGTTAACCCTTGCGATATGTAGTGTAGTTTAGGATACATGATGATAACCCAATAATGTTGTGGTACTGCCTAGGAAATTTTCTGTGTACTGCTTAGCACGAATACAAGACTGTTCTAGCGATACGCCCAATGCCAAATTAGCGGCAATAGCGGCAGACAAAACACAGCCTGAGCCGTGTTTTGCATGCAAATCAGTTCTAGTTGCCTCCAGTTTTTGTACGCTATTTTTTGAGAAAAGATAATCCACGCCGAGTTCTTTTTCATTGTGTCCGCCTTTCAACAATACATTGCAATACTGCGCTAGTTGTTGTGCGGATTCTTTTGCCTCAGCAGAAGGATACAGATGAAGCACTTCATTGTAATTTGGTGTAATCAGAAATACGTTTGATAAAATTTCAAACAACAGTTCTTTATTTACTTCTTCCTTCCAGAAATCAAATCCGCTGCTCGATTTTATTATCGTATCCAGTACGATTTTGATAGTATTATTTTTTTTATGAATAAGCGCAACGATGCTTTTTAAGACGTCACTATTTTCGACCAGTCCTATCTTTACAACAGTTACGTCATAGTTCGATAAGAGCGTTTCTAATGCTGTTAAAATATCAGACTCCTTTTCCCATCGTATAGAAATAAAGGTATCTTCTGTTTGCAATGTTTGGGCAGTGCTAATTCCTAAGCCATATACAAGGTGTTGTTCGAATGTTTTACAATCTGCCAGTAGTCCCGCTCCTGCTGAAGGATCGAAGCCTGCTATACTTAGTACTATTGGCCTAGTTGCTTCCATGCTTTTTGTACTATTTTAAATTGTGCTATACTTTTTTCAGGGTGCTGCCAAATTGTTCCTAGTACCGCTGCTCCACTAAAGTTCATTTTCTTAATATGTGCTAAAGTTTCAACATCAACACCTCCGATGGCGATAACTTTTGGTAATGCTTTCTCAATAGGAAATACAAAATCAGAAGTAATCGTACTGGTGTATCCTTGTTTAGAAATACTATCGAACACAGGGCCAAAGAACACATAGTCAAAAGATGAAGATAATTTCTTATACTCTTTTATAGCATGAATAGAAGTTGACACTACATACTCTTTTTCTTTCAATTCTATAAATCTTTTTTCGTCGGTAACGTTTCTTTTTTCTTCTGTAAAATGCAAGCGATGTATTCCCAATTCGGTTGCTAGTTCGTGGTGTTGGTGTAACGCTATACGAGTGCGGTACTGTGGTTTTATTTTTTCTACTAACCTTCTTATCTCTTCTATTCCTGCATTTGGTTTTCGGAGATGAAACAACTCCATTCCTTCTTCAAATAAAGAATTCAGGATAGCGGCTTCATCTCCGATGGGTGTAGGATTGGAAAGGACTATAAACATCTATTTATAAATTTCTTTTCCGTTTTCTGCAAACTCTTCCGATTTTTCTGACATGCCTTTTTCTGCATAGTCGCGAATCTCTTGGGTGATAGCCATGGAACAAAATTTAGGGCCACACATCGAACAGAAATGCGCTACTTTTGCACCCTCTGCGGGTAAGGTTTCGTCGTGAAACTCACGGGCAGTATCGGGGTCAAGCGACAGGTTGAATTGGTCTTCCCATCTGAATTCAAATCTAGCTTTACTTAATGCATTGTCTCTGTATTGCGCTCCGGGATGGCCTTTGGCAAGGTCGGCAGCATGTGCTGCAATCTTGTAGGTAATCACTCCATCTTTTACATCTTTTTTATTTGGCAATCCTAAATGTTCTTTAGGCGTAACATAACAAAGCATAGCCGTACCGTACCAGCCTATCATAGCCGCTCCGATGGCGGAAGTGATATGGTCGTAACCAGGAGCAATGTCTGTAGTAAGAGGGCCTAAGGTATAGAAGGGTGCTTCTTTACAATATTCCAATTGTTTTTCCATGTTTTCCTTTATCATGTGCATAGGCACGTGACCAGGGCCTTCGTTCATTGTTTGCACATCATGTTTCCAAGCTATTCTATTCAACTCTCCTTGTGTTTTCAATTCGGCAAACTGTGCTTCATCGTTGGCGTCGGCGATACATCCGGGACGTAAGCCGTCTCCTAATGAAAACGACACATCGTATTGTTTCATAATTTCACAAATCTCTTCGAAATGCGTGTACAAGAAATTTTCTTTATGGTGCGACAAACACCATTTGGCCATAATCGAACCGCCTCGAGAAACAATACCCGTCAAACGTTTTGCGGTCATTGGGATATAGCGTAGCAATACACCTGCATGAATGGTGAAATAATCTACGCCTTGTTCTGCTTGTTCTATTAAGGTGTCTCTGAATATTTCCCACGTAAGGTCTTCTGGTTTTCCATTTACTTTTTCTAAGGCTTGGTAAATAGGCACAGTACCAATAGGCACAGGAGAATTACGAATAATCCATTCTCTCGTTTCGTGTATATTTTTCCCTGTCGATAAATCCATAATATTATCCGCACCCCAACGACAAGCCCATACGGCTTTTTCTACTTCTTCTTCAATACTGCTGCTTACTGCGCTATTTCCGATATTGGCATTTATTTTTACCAAAAAATTTCTACCAATAATCATCGGCTCCAATTCTGGGTGGTTGATGTTGGCAGGAATAATAGCTCTACCCGAAGCGATTTCTTCTCTTACAAACGCTGCCGTAATAAGGCCTTTGGGCGTATTTGCACCAAAACTATTTCCTGCATGTTGTTGAGTAAGTAAATCGTAGTTGCCGTTCAATTTTTGTTTCAACGCCTCTATCCCTTGGTTCTCACGGATGGCAATGTATTCCATTTCTGGAGTGATGATACCTTTTTTAGCGTAGTGCAACTGCGATACGTTTTCGCCTTTTTTTGCACGGTACGGATTTTTTATATGTTCAAAACGCAAGCTGTCTAACGTAGCGTCTTCTTTTCGTTCTTTTCCATACGCAGAGGAAACATGCGGCAATTGTTCCACATCATTTCTATCTATAATCCATTGCTCACGGAGGCGAGGAAGGCCTTTTTTAATGTCAATAGTTGCCGCTTCATCGGTGTAAGGGCCGCTTGTATCGTAGATGGTTACGGGTGCATTGTGCTCCATTTTCCCAGACGATAGTTTTGTAGGTGCGAGTGTTATTTCGCGCATCGCTACTTGAATATTTTTGTGAATTTCGCCTTGTACAAACACTTTTTTAGACCCTGTAAAAGGCGTGCAGGAAATGGCTTCTTGTGCTGGAGTTTTATCTGTGGTTTTCATAAACTACTATTTATGGTGAACTTATTAAAAGAAAGATGGATGTGAAACTTACCCGCCTTGGGTAGCTTTAATAACGATTATTTTATCGTTGGGCTGCACTAGATAGCTATCCCATTGAGCTTTGGGAACAACGATATCGTTGATGGCCACAGCGATTCCTTTTTGCTTATCGCCAATCAATTGATTGAGAAGAAGCAAAACAGAGGTTTGTTCTTGAACGTGTTGTAGATGATTATTGAAATAAATATCCATTCCTATATA
>JAYSUZ010000344.1:0-2820 GCA_043718845.1 Cytophagales bacterium | reverse complement strand
TATAGTAATCTTCGAGGTTGAACGTAACTAAAGAACTATTTGCTACTCTATTTATAATTTCTTCGCTCATGGTTAAACGCCTTCAGCCACTACTTCTTTTACTTCAGGAATCATTCTCTTTAATAAATTTTCAATCCCAGCCTTAAGAGTGACCGTAGAAGAAGGACATCCACTACAAGAGCCTTGAAGTTGCACTTTCACTACACCATCTTCAAATGAACTAAAATTTATAGCGCCTCCATCTTGTTCTACTGCTGGTCGTATATATTCGTCCAACAACGATTTTATCTTTTGAACTATTTCTGGCTCATTGGGATCGATTTCATACGATGTATTTTTTGATATCTCCATAAAAAGAGGCTTTTCTTCTTCCAAATATCCTTTTATTAAGGATTTTAGCATTGGAGATACATCATCCCAGTCGATATCATCGGCTTTGGTAACAGTTATGAAGTTAGATGAAATGAATACCCGCTTTACAAAACTGAATCGAAAGAGGTCGGCTGCTAAAGGGCAGTTTGCTGCGCTAGTGGAGGTTGGGAAATCTACTGAATCCGCCACCAATTGAAATTCTACGCAGAATTTCATTGAATTAGGGTTGGGTGGAATTTCTGTATATATATTAACTATTCTTTTTTTAGTTTCCATGTATCGTATGCTTTTATAATATAGTGTCTATCGTCTCCTCTTTTTTAATTAGAGACCTCCTTTACTAATAATATTCCCCTTCTCCTGGAAAATCTCTCGCTTTCACATCTCTTATATAGCCGTGCACCGCATCTGTCATGATTGTATGTAAATTTGCATACGTACGAAGAAATCTTGGCTGAAACTCTTTATTAATACCTAGCATATCGTGCGTTACTAGCACTTGTCCGTCTACGTGAGGACCAGCACCGATACCGATAACAGGAATCTTTAAATTTTCGGTCACTTTTTTTGCAAGATCGGCGGGGATTTTTTCCAATACTAAACCAAAACAACCACAATCTTGTAAAATAGCAGCATCTTCTTCCAATTTTCGAGCTTCGTCAGCTTCTCTTGCTCTTACAGCATAGGTGCCAAATTTATAAATAGATTGAGGTGTAAGTCCTAAATGACCCATCACGGGAATACCAGCGCTAAGAATACGAAGAACCGATTCTTTTATTTCTAACCCACCTTCCATCTTAATACCATGTGCTCCAGACTCTTTCATAATACGAATAGCCGAACGTAATGCTTCCGATGAATTTCCTTGGTAAGAGCCAAACGGCAAATCAACTACCACAAAAGCCCTTGCTGCCGCACGAATGACCGCTGAGGCATGGTAAATCATTTGGTCAAGTGTAATAGGAAGTGTGGTTTCGTGGCCGGCTATAACATTGGAGGCGGAATCGCCTACTAATAAAACGTCTATTCCACCTGCGTCCAGAATACGTCCCATGGAGTAGTCGTAGCAGGTTAGCATTGATATTTTCTCCCCTCTCATCTTCATTTCCTGAAGTTGGTGGGTAGTTACTCTTTTAATCTCAGGCGCTTGTGCAGACATTTTAAATTTAATAATTTTACTAGTAGCAAATTTGATAATTTTATTAGAATTAACAAACTATACTAAGTTTATGGTGTCTGAAATATCTTGAGCCTTCCGTTGAACGTCCTATTGGTTAGGTTAATTTAATTTAATTTAAGTTGATTAGCCAAACAATATTCATAGTAATCTAGATATTGGGGCAAGATGGCTTCTCCTTCAAATTCTTTGGCGCGTTTTAAGGCATTTTTCTTAAAGGTTGTAAGGTTTTCATCTTTAAGTATATACAATGCATTTTTTATCATATCTTCTACATCTCCTACATCACTCAAAAAACCTGTTACACCTTGTATATTCAATTCAGGGACACCACCTGTATTCGTTGAAATTAGTGGCACTTCACAGGCCATGGCTTCTAACGCTGCTAGTCCAAAACTTTCTTTCTCTGAAGGCATTATGAACAAATCGGAGACAGAAAGCACTTCTTCCACAACATCTAATTTGCCAAGAAATCGAATATCGTTACAGGCATTCATGTCTCTACAAATTTGTTCCATGCGTGCACGTTCGGGACCATCGCCCACCATCAATAATTTGGTTGGCAGCTGTTTCCTAACGCCGTCAAACACAGCCAATACATCTTCTACTCTTTTTACCATCCTAAAATTGGAGGTATGCACTAGTAATTTTTCCCCGTTAGGGCAAATAGCCATTTTAAAATGGTCTTTCTTTTGTTTCTTAAAACGGCTTGCATCAATAAAATTGGGAATAACACGTATATCCTTTGTAATCTTAAAATGGCTTAGTGTGTCTTGTTTCAAACTTTCCGAAACAGCGGTAACGCCATCGGACTGGTTAATACTAAAGGTAACTACTGGCTCGTAGGAAGGGTCTCGTCCCACCAAGGTAATATCTGTACCGTGGAGTGTGGTGATAATAGGAATACTAATTCCTTGTGTCTTGAGAATTTCTCTAGCCATATAGGCAGCAGAGGCATGGGGTATAGCATAATGAACATGCAGTAAATCAAGCTTTTCGTGTTTTACAACGTCTACCATTTTACTCGCCAATGCTAACTCATAGGGAGCATAGTCAAATAAAGGGTAAGGCTCGATTCTTACTTCGTGGTAGAAAAGATTTTCGCTAAAAAAATCTAATCGCTGTGGTTGAGAATAGGTGATAAAGTGCACTTGATGTCCTTTGGATGCCAATAACTTTCCTAACTCTGTGGCTACTACGCCACTTCCTCCATATGTTGGGTAACAGACAATTCCTATTTTCATTTAAGGAGCTATTATATTTTAGAACTT